>JAVEVZ010000193.1:0-5925 GCA_034004805.1 Spongiibacteraceae bacterium
TGTGCTCTTCCGATCTTGTATTGAAGGACGCAGTGGGTGATCTGCCGGCGGTAACCCTGGGCTACGGTCTGTTTATCCAGAGTATTGTGGATTTCCTGATCGTTGCCGCGGCGATTTTTGTCGCCATCAAAGTGATGAACAGTCTCAAAAAAGAAGAAGAAGCGGCGCCCGCAGCGCCGGCTGCTCCCAGCGCGGAAGTCGTGCTGTTGACAGAAATTCGCGATCTGCTGAAGCGCTGAGCGCCACCATCGGGCGCCGCACAGAAGCGCCGCTCAAAAGGCGCCCGGTGGTTGATGCCAGTGCACAGGCCTGGGCTACAGTAGCGGCGCATTTTGCAATCATCGCCGTGGGCTTCCTGCGCGTCAGGCGTCGTTCCCGTCATGGGATTCTGCATCCCGCGCAGTCCTCATCAGGGCCCAGCCATATAGCGCCATAATTTCGCGCGGTCTCGGTCAACGTATCGCTGACACGGGCGTTGAGGTGTGATGTCTGTGACGATTACTGCGGACTTACGCAATCTGGCAATGGCAGCCAGGTTTCCTGCTGACAGTGCGCTAGCGAGCGCGGAGATACGCCAATGAACCAATCACATGTTATACGCAGTTTGTTGACGGCCGGTCTGCTGGGCGTTTTGGCCATTCCGGGCCTTGCCCTTGCGGCCAGTGATAACCCCCCCGGCGACAAACAGGGCAACTGTTCCTACGCGCACGCCTACGCCGGTCCCGAGCAACGGCTCGCGCGATTGACGGAAAACCTGGAACTCACGGCTGCGCAACAGGAGACTCTCAAGGCGCAGTTTGCCGACGCCAGGACCCGCACCAGCGCGCTGCGCAATGAAAAGCGCAGCTTGCACCGTGAGCTTCACGCGCTGGCCGACAGCAATAGCTATGATCCGCAGCGCGCGGCCGAGATCGCAGCGCGTATCGGCGTGTTGAGCGAGCAGCTCAGCCTGGAGATGGCTCAGGGGCGCCAGAAACTGTGGCAGCTGCTGACGCCTGTACAACAGCAGCGCTACAACGAGATGAAAGCGCAGCGCGCCGCGAAAATGGCCGAGTGGCGCAAGCGTCATGGCGCGAAGTCTCAAGACGCCGCGGACTCCTGATTCCGCTTGCGCGACACGGGCCCTGTGCGGCCCGTTTTTTTAAAACCGCGGTACGGTTCCGGGTTCCGCTATCATGGCCGCATTCATGTCCGTATCAACAGGCGGGAGATTTGCGGTGAGCGACGAAGTACCTCTGGTGACCTATCGCGGTCGGGTGCTGGATGCCTGGATCGATATCAACGGCCACATGAATGCGCGCTATTACAGCGCGGTGATCTACGACGCTCATGTCGCGTTGACGGACTATCTTGGTCTCGGCGATGACTATGTGGCGCGCACCGGCTGCGGCAAGGCGGTGGTGGAAAGTCACCTGCTGTACGAGCGTGAACTGAAGCGCGCAGACCCCATTGAGGTGCGTTCGTGGCTATTGGCGGTGGACGCCAAGCGCCTGCATTTCTTCCATGAACTGATGCACACAACGGCGGGTTATCGCGCTGCCGCTGGCGAACAGCTGGATATCCATATCGATCTGGGCCTGCGCCGCTCGGCGCCCTTTGCGGAGGACACTCTGCGGCGACTGCAGGCTGTAGCCGCGCGCCATGCCGCGGTGCCGCGCCCGCCGGGGGTGGGGCGCAGTATTGCCATGCGGCGCTGACGGGCCTTAACCGGCCTCTCGACGGGGAGGCGATGCCTCCGTATCGAGCTCGTCCTGGTCGGGGTGCAGTTGCATCACCTCGGGCGTGGTGCGCACCATCGGCACATAGTGGCCGCTTTGGTGCGCCGGGTGCAGGGCTTTTGGTGTCCTGCCGAGATCGCGGGCGGCGACGGCCGTCAGGGCCCACTGGGTGACCATAAAGTACAGCGGCAGGGCACTGGCGCCGAACTGGGTGATCAGCGCGCCGGCCAGGGTCGGCCCCAGCGCGGCGCCCACGCCGTGCAGCATCAGCAGCGCGCCGCTGCCCTCCAGAATATCGTTGGGGTCCAGCTGATCAGCCAGATGGGCCACCACCAGCGGGTAGATTGCAAACGCGAAGCCGCCGTAGATAAATCCGGCGAGCATGACCAGCGTTGGCAGCTGCGTCAGCATCGCGCCCGCCACTGCCAGCAGCAGGGCGCAGATGCCCGCCAGCGCGGTGGTCCACATGATCACCGAGCGCCTGTCGTGGGTATCCGAGTAGCGTCCCAGGGGATACTGCAGGATGGCGCCGCCGATGATGGTGGCGCTGAGGAAGCCGGCGATATCGCCGGTACTGAAGTCCAGGCGCGCGACATAGACCGGCGCCATGCCCCAGAAAGCCCCCATGCTCAGTCCCGAGATCACCGCGCCGGCAGCGGCCACCGGCACTTTGCGGTTCAGCCTGCGCAGCCTGACACGCTTGCCCGCCTGCATGGTGGGCGGCACCAGCCGGGTCAGGGTGATCGGCATCAGGGCCATGGTGATAAACAGGGCGGAGATGGCGAACAGGGTGAACTGCAGCGGCGAATCAATGCGTATCAGCTGCTGTGCTGAGGCCAGCGCCACCAGGTTGACCATCATGTAAATGGCGAACACCTGGCCGCGCTGCTCGCTGCCGGTCTGCGCATTGAGCCAGCTCTCGATCACCATATACAGAATAACCAGCCCGGTGCCGGTCACGATGCGCAGCAGGGCCCAGCCGTAGGGGTCTATCCACAGCGCGTGGAGCAGAGTGCAGATCGCCACCAGCGCGGCGCAGAATGCGAAGGCGCGGATATGGCCGATGCGCCGTATCAGCCGCGGCCCCAGGCGGGTGCCAATCAGGAAGCCGACGAAATAGTTGGACATGATCAGGCCCAGCACCTGCGCGGTGTAGCCCTCCAGTTCACCGCGCACCGGCAGCAGGGTATTGAGCAGGCCGGTGCCCAGCAACAGCAGGGCGATGCCGGTCAACAGGGCGCCGATGGGCAGTGCGAGGCGGATCACGGGGATTAGCGGACCTGTGTGCGTAAGCGTCTCACCCTAACACGAGGCCGGGGCCCATTGAAATCCGCGTCCGAAAAGCGGGCCGGGCGCGGATAAAGGCCCCTGTCAGCGGCTTGTTAAAGCCGCTGGGTGGTGAAGTCCCAGGCGGCCAGCTTGTTGCCCAGCGCGTCGACGATGGCGCTGTTGGTGACCACGGCCACCGAGGCGTCGGGATTGAGCAGGTAGGTTTCGGCGACCCGCTGCAGATCCGCCAGGCTGACCGCCAGCACGCGGCTGCGGAACCGGCGGCGCTGGGCCGGGGAGCGGCCAAACAGCTGGTTGTGGAAGGTCTGCTTGGCCTCGCCCGCCGGTGAGCCGGGTTTGTCGAGGCTGCTGATCACGCCCAGTATCGCCTGCTCCAGTGCCTCGTCGTCGTGCCGGTTGTCCAGCAGCCAGCGCACGGACAGGTCGAAATCATCGAGGGTCTCGGCCAGACGCGGGTCGCGGTAGGAATAGAGCCGGAACGCCGCGCTGTTGTTGTCCTGGCTGGCCCCGCCGCCGTAGGCCCCGCCCTGTTCACGGATTGCGCGGTGCAGAAAGCCGTTGCGCAAAAAGCCGCCCAGCACGGTGAGGGCTGCGGCATCCGGGTGGTCCACCGGCACACTGGGAAAGGCCTTGGCGCAGAAGTTGACCTGGGTGTTGGCCAACCACAGTTCACGCACGCTGTGGCGGGTGGGGCGGGCAGTGAGGCCGCTGTCCAGCCGGCCCGCAGGCGCGTCGGCCCAGGCGCTGCCCAGCGCGGATTCCAGTGCCCCCAGATGGTCGTGGTCGGCAACCAGCAGGGCCTGCGCGGGGCCTTCCACCAACTGGCTGTGCAGGCGCTGCAGGCGCTCGGCCAGTGCCTGCCGGGCGCTGTCGGCATCCAGTGACTTGTCCAGCGCTTTGATGGCCTGGATACCGGCCAGCCCCGACAGGCGGTGGCTGATGGCGGCCACCGGGCTCATCCCGGCGCAGGCCGCCAGCATCGCCAGGCCGTGGCCGTTGCCGGTGATGCTCTGTTCACGGCGGGCACGCTGCTGGCCGATCAGGTCGCGGATGCGCGCATGCTCGTCGAAGCGCACGCTGTCGCGGGTGTCGCGCAGCAACTGGCTGACGGCGGCACTGTTGCGCGCGAGGGCTTTGCTGGAGAGGACCACGAAGCCCAGCATGGACTGCTCGTCGTCCACCGCGCCGCGCAGGCTGGAAGATACGCTGAACCCGCCGCAGACCGCGGCCTGACGCGCCTGGGTGGCGGCGTAGTCATCTGCGCCGACCCCCAGCTCGGTCACCAGGCTGCCGTAGTAGCCCAGCACGTCGACCAGTTCGTCGCCGATGGCCGGAATGGGGTAGACCACCTGCTGGTAGACCAGACCGTTGGTGCCCGCCGCGAAGCTGGTGGCGGCCATCGGGCCCAGCGTTCTGGTCTGCCCCTCGGGAACGTGCAGGTCGGCGGGGACGTCGGCCAGGGTCACTTTGGGCAGGATATCGGCGTTGGGCTTTTCCGCCTGGCGCGCCAGCAGCGCTTTGGCCTGAGCGACGACCTGCTGTTCGGCTTCAGCGTCCAGTCCGGCGCGGATTTCCGCCAGGCGCTCGCGCTCGGCGCGGTCCCGGCGTGCGGCGAGCTGGGTGTCAGGGCTCAAGACCAGCGTGACCCGGTGCGGGTTGTCCAGCAGCCAGCGTTTGGCCAGCCGTTGAATAAAGTCCGGGGCCTGGGCGGCGCTGCGCAGGCGCGCCAGGGCCGGCTCCAGGTCCAGCACCGCCAGCGGGTCGCCGCGGTGGGTCGCCGACCCCAGGGCATTCATGATCAGCTGCAGGCCGTAGGGAAAACCGTCGCCGCCGATCTCGCGCTGGTGCAGTTCGAGCTGGTGCAGCATGGCTTCGAGCTGCGCGGCGGGCACGCCCTCCTCGGCGACATGGCCCAGTACATTGAGAATCAGCTCTTCCACCGCATCGCGGCTTGCGTCGCTGCTGCCTTCGAGGCCGCAGACAAAGGTCAGCTCGCGGTGGGAGTCCTCGAGCCCGCACAGGGGCGAGGGCCCATTGCCCAGCTCACTGGTTTCCAGCGCGGCCAGCAGGGGCGACGAGCTGTTGTCCAGCAACACCATGGTCAGCAGCTGCGCCGCCAGCATATCGTCGAGATCCGCACTTTCGCCCAGCAGCCAGGCCACCACGATATGGGTCTTGTCGGCGGTGTCCTCGTCGGGGTCCAGCGCGTAGTGCTCCTGCACCCGCAAGGGCGCGTGGTAGCGCTTCTCGCGATCGACGCGAATATGGCTGACGTCCAGCGCCTCGAAGCGGGCCAGCGCGCGGGCGTCGAATACCGCCTGGTGCTCGTGAGCGGGGATATTGCCGAAGGTGGCGAAGATCGCGTTGCTGGGGTGGTAGTGGCTGCGGTAGAAGTCCACCAGGTCCTGGTAGCTGAGGTCCGGGATATGCTCCGGGTCGCCGCCTGAGTTGTAGTGGTAGGTGGTGGTCGGGTAGAGGTATTTGCACAGGGTGTGCCACAGGGTGCTGGGCACCGAGCTCATCGCGCCCTTCATTTCATTGAACACCACGCCCTTGAACAGCAGCGGGCTGGCGGGGTCGTCAGGGGTTTCGAATTCGAGACGGTGGCCTTCCTGGGCGAAATCCAGCGGGTCCAGGCGAGAGAAGAATACCGCGTCCAGGTACACGTCCAGCAGGTTGCTGAAATCCTTGCGGTTGCAGCTGGCGAAGGGGTACGCGGTCCAGTCGGAGCTGGTGAAGGCGTTCATAAAGGTGTTGAGCGAGCGGCGCAGCATCAGGAAAAACGGATCGCGCACCGGAAAGCGCTCACTGCCGCACAGCGCCGTGTGTTCGAGAATATGCGCTACCCCGGTGGAGTCCATGGGCACGGTGCGCAGCGCCACGAGAAATACGTTCTCGTCGCTGTCGCTGGCCAGGT
>JAVEVZ010000005.1:0-28562 GCA_034004805.1 Spongiibacteraceae bacterium
ACTTTGCGAAACGGAATATTGAGGGCCGTGGCAAAGCGGTGGATGTCCAGAAATTCGCCGGTCACTGCCACGAAGTCGGGGTCGAAGTACTGCACATAAGGCAGCAGCTTGTCCGGCGTATCGCGGGCCGGATCGACGGTGACCAGCACAACCTGGGTTGAGCGCCGCAGCCCGGGCTCCAGTTGATCGTACAGCTGCTTCAGCAGCGCCAGGGTGGTGGGGCAGATATCGGGGCAGTGAGTAAAGCCAAAGAACACCAGTGACCAGTGGCCCTGCAGGTCCGCCGGCACAAAGGGCTGGCCATTGGCGTTCAGCAGCCGGAAATCCCCGATGTCGCGCGCCGCCTCGAACAGGTAGGCGCCGTTGGCTTTCAGCTCGGCGTCACTCATGGCCCGCGGCGCGGTCATGGTGTAGACAAAACCGCCCACCACCACACAAACAAAAATGACGACGCCGATCACCGTGGCCAGAATGCCGCGGCGCTGGTGGGCCGTGGCCTCGCTGGAAATCAGTCCCATCAGTGCATTCCCCCTAGTTGTTGCACCGGGAACAGGTAGTGGTCCACCAGCATCACGACGAACAGTGCCATCAGATAGACGATCGAGTACTTGAAGGTCTGCATGGGTGCGCGGGGATTGCCGCGCATCATCTGCACGACCCAGTACAGAAAGCCGATATTGAGCACGATAGCCCCCGCGAGATACAGCGGGCCGGACATATGGGTGGCGTAGGGCAGCAGCGTGACGGCACTTAGAATCAGGGTGTAGAGCAGGGTGTGCAGGCGGGTGTAGCGGATGCCGTGGGTCACCGGCAGCATCGGTATAGCGACCTTGGCGTAATCGTCGCGGCGGTGAATCGCCAGCGCCCAGAAATGCGGCGGCGTCCAGGCGAAGATGATCAGCACCAGCAGCAGCGCGTGGCCGTGCACTTCACCGGTGACAGCCGTCCAGCCCAGCAGCGGCGGCGCGGCGCCGGCAAGGCCGCCGATCACGATATTCTGCGGCGTGGCGCGCTTTAGAAACAGGGTGTAGACCACCGCGTAACCCAGCAGCGAAGCCAGGGTCAGCCACGCGGTCAGCTGGTTGATCAGGCCGATGAGAATCGCCATGCCGGCGAGCCCCAGGACCAGCGAAAAACCCAGTGCCTGTGCCGTGTCGATGCGGCCGCGGGCGATGGGGCGGTTGTGGGTGCGCGCCATCTGCGCGTCCACGTGATGGTCCACCAGATGATTAACCACGGCCGCGGAGCCGGCGCACAGCGCGATGCCCAGGTTGCCGAACACCAACACGTCCAGCGGCACCATGCCGGGCACGGCCATAAACATGCCGATGACCGACGTCAGCAGCATCAGCAAGACCACGTTGGGCTTGCAGAGCTCGTAGTAATCGCGCCAGCCGACCGGCGCGGCGGCGTCAATGCTCTTCATGGGAAAGCTCCTCGCTGGGGCCGGCGGTCACAACGCGGTGACAGAGGGTTACCAGACTCAGCAATAGTAGCGCACCGCCCAGGTTGTGGGCGACCGCGACGTCCACCGGAAACCGGAACAGCACGTTGCTGAGGCCCAGGCAAACCTGAAGGATCAGCACGGCCAGCAGGCCCGAGGCGGCACGGCGTGCAAAGGGCGCACCCAGGGCGTAAAAGCGCAGCGCCAGAAAAATCAGGTAGGCGCTGGTCACCAGTGCGCCGATGCGGTGAGCCATATGGATCGCGACCCGTGCGGCATTGTCCAGCTGGCCGCCCAGGTAGTTGGGCCGACCTCCTGAAACACGTTAAAGCCCTGCGCGAAATCCATCGGCGGCCACCACCGGGCCTGGCAGCGCGGCAGGTCGGGGCAGGCGACATCGGCGTAGTTGGAGGTCATCCAGCCGCCCAGCGCAATCTGCACCACCACGATTACCAGCCCGCCAAATACCCAGGGCCGCAGCGCGCGCAACCGCACCAGCAGACCCGCGTCCACCCGCCACGGGCGGTTGCCCAGGCGCAGGCTCAACAGCCACAGCAGGCTGAGGATCGTAAAGCCGCCCAGCAGGTGGCCCGTCACCACCTGCGGCCACAGCTTGAGGGTGACGGTCCACATGCCGAACAGACCCTGCAAAATCACCGCGCCGGCCAGCAGCGCGGGCAGGCGCAACGGCTGTGCACTGGGCGCGGGCTGCAGCCACCACAGGCGCAGCAGATTGAGAAAGTAGGTCGCGACAATCACCAGCAGATAGGGGTCCAGCACGTCGCCCTTCACCACGCGCCCCACCGTGGCGACGATCAGCACCGCCAGCAGGGCCAGCATGCTGGCCACCGGCAGCCTGCGGTCGCGGTGCCGCAGGGCGACAAAAAACAAGCCCAGCACCACGAGACCCAGGCTGCTGGCGAACAGGCGGTGCACCTGCTCCGGCCAGGTTTTGTGCGTCTCCACCGGCGCGTGGGGGAAGGCCGCATTGGCCGCGGCGATCTCGTGGGCGTGCTCGGGCCACAGAATATGCCCGTAACAGCCGGGCCAGTCGGGGCAGCCCAGGCCGGCGTCCACCAGCCGCGTGAATGCGCCCAGACCCACCACCAGCACCGCCAGCACACAGCCGGCGAGGGCCAGTCGGTAACCCGGTTTACGCGAGAGGGGATGTGCGGGGGTTTCCATTCGGTGCTGCTCCCAGACGCTTTCTTTCAACGCTCGTCAACGCTTTTCCGGCGAATTTTTAAGCAGGAAGTTGATGTCGCTCAACAGGTGCTTGCCGTCTTCCCCCGGCACGTAGCGCAGCATCAGCCAGCCCTCCGGGTCCACCACAAAGTACTGGCCCGCAAGATATGGATCCAGGTTCGGCTGGGCGCTGAACAGAGATCGCAATTGCTCCGGTGCCAGCTGCGCCGTCACCAGATCGGGATGCTCGGCTTCGATCAGTGCCGTCAACGCGCTGCCGGGCGGGGCCGTCAACAGCAGCATGCGCCGTACCCGATAGGTTTCCCGTCCCAGCGCGGTGCGCACCTGGCGGGTGAGGTAGAGCGCCTGGGCGCAGGCGTCGCCGCAGGCACCGCCCTCGGCAATCACCAGAAACGTCCACAGCCGGTCGCTGTAGTCGTTGGAGCTGTGGTCCTGCCACTGGGGATCCTCCACCACGCTGCTGAGCGGCAGTGGCGGCGCGATCAGCTCACCGAGGTTCTTGGTGCCCAGCAGACTGGCCAGGTTCAGCTCGCCGCGACTGGACAGCACAAACAGCGTGGTGGACAGCGCCACCAGCGCGGCGACAGTGCCCAAAATGATATAGAGCTCGCGGCGTCCGCTGGATTGACTCATGACTGCATTCTCATTTTCGTCGATGTTGGCGCCAGCGCTGCCAGAGATCGGTGCTGGCGGCGATATAAAGCAGCAGCAATGCCGCTGCCATGCTGAACCACTGCACGGCGTAGCCGGTGTGGGTCTCGGGCCGCAGGTTGACCGGCTGCCAGTCAACCTGCAGCGCACTCCTGTCGCCGGCCTCCAGCCGCACCGTGAACGGCAACGGTGCAGCCCCGTACCACTCGGCCAGCGGCGCATCCGGGAGTCGCTGGATTACCCGCGGCCAGGTGCTCTGCCGGGCCAGTGGCAGCGACAGCCCCCGCTGCGACGGGGTATGGATATGGCCCTGCAAGGGCCCTGGCGCCAGGGGCGGTATCGCCGGCAGCTGGCGCCGCGACGGGTCGCCGGCAACCCAGCCGCGATTGAGCAGCACCAGATCACCGGAGTTCAGCACGACAGGCGTCAGCACCTGATAGCCGAAGCGGCCGCGCAACAACTGGTTGTCCAGCAGCAGCTGGTGCGCCTCGTCGGCCACCCCCGTCACCCACACCGGCCGGTAGTCCTCGCGCTGCGCCGCCGTCAGCTGCTCCAGGGGCTCCGGCGGCAGCGCCATGCGGGTGGCAAAGTCCCGGGCCAGCACCCGCTTTTCCTCGGCCCGCTGCAACTGCCAACAGCCCAGCCCCACCAGAAGGGGCATTAACGCGAGGGTGAACAGGGTGAGGCGAATGTTCGGCCTAAATGACATTAGCCCCCCATGTATACTGCGAAAACCTCCAGAAGGAACCCGCTATGTGGATTAAAACTGTCATTGTGGTGCTGTTCATCGCGCTGGTATTCAGCCTGTTCAGCGGACTTTCTTTTCTGCTCAAAGACCAGGGCCGGACCCGCCGTACCTGGTATGCACTGGGCGTGCGCCTGTTGTTGGCCGCGCTGCTGATGGGCTTTCTCACCTATGGTCTGTACACCGGCAAGCTGGGCTCCAAGGCACCGTGGGATCGCAAGCTTCACGGCGACCACGCTGCCCAGCCCGCCACCACCGCGGCAGATGCCCCTCCCAACAAAACAAAGGGCGGCTGAAGGCCGCCCCTGGATCAAGCCCTCCGCTCGCGCATCACAGGATATAGACGAACAGGAACAGGCCAACCCAAACCACGTCCACAAAATGCCAGTACCAGGACGACGCCTCAAAGCCGAAATGGTCCTGGGCAGTGAAGTGTCCGGCGGTTGTCGAGCGCAGCCATTGCACCAGCAGCATAATGGTGCCCATGATCACGTGCGCGCCGTGGAAACCCGTCAGCATAAAGAAGGTCGTGCCATAGGTTCCTGTGGACAGGTTCAGGCCCAGTTCCACCAGCGCGTGGTGATATTCCATGTACTGCAGGTAAACAAAGCTAAACCCCAGCGCGACGGTAATACCCAGCCAGATATTGAACTTTTTACGGTTGCCTTCCTTCAGGCCCAGATGGGCGATATGCACGGTGAAGGAGGAGGTCAGCAGCACGATCGTATTCCACAGCGGCAGCCAGCCGAGCAGGTTGGACCAGCCGGGGAAGGACAGATTCTGGCCAGGGCCCTCGAACACGCCGGTGTTAGCCGGCACCTGGTTGGCTACGCCACCCACAAACTGTTGCGGCGTCTCCATCAAGGGCCAGCTGAACTGGAAGTCGCCCCACAGCAGAAAATTGGAGCCGTGGTG
The DNA here is from genome assembly GCA_034004805.1 of Spongiibacteraceae bacterium. GTDB lineage: Bacteria > Pseudomonadota > Gammaproteobacteria > Pseudomonadales > CAMLJR01 > JAVEVZ01. The sequence goes on from JAVEVZ010000005.1 coordinate 4,962, forward strand.
ACCCTCGCTGGCCAGCCAGGGGCCCGCCAGGTTGCGCACGTAGAACAGCGCGCCGAAGAACGCAGCAAAGAACATGACCTCGGAAAAAATAAACCACTGCATGCCGATCACGTAGCTGCGCTTGAGCTGTGCGGAGTTCAGGCCCTTGCGATTCTCAATCACCGCCTGGCGAAACCAGAAAAACAGCGTGCCGATGAAAAACAACAAGCCCAGTATCAGCACCAGGCCGGAGTTGGTCTCTTCGCCCGTTGAGAACTTGCCGCTCTTGTCATTGATAAACGTAGCTGCGCCGAACACGCTCAAAAACAAACCCACGCTCGCGCAAATGGCGAACTTGGACTGCTCGGGAACATAGTACGTCTCGTAACCTGGCGTGCTTTGACCTGCCATTAGTTCGTCTCCGCTCTTATTCGAGAAGTTCTTTTCCAACGCCTCAGCGGCTCGCTACAGCGGCCGCCGCCATCTCTGTGACATCAAAAATCGTGTAGGACAGGGTGATGGTGTGTATGTCCCGCGGCAGATCCTGGTCGATAATGAACTGCAGCGGCATCTCCGCTGCTTCCCCGGCCTTGAGTGGCTGCTGGTGGAAGCAGAAGCATTCCGTCTTGTGGAAATACTGCGCGGCGCGGCTGGGCACGATGCTGGGAATCGCCTGCGCCACCATGTCGCGGGGCAGGGGGTTCCTGGCATAAAACACCGTGTCGTTGACCGCGCCGGGGTGCACTTTCATCGCCGTGACCTGGGGGCCGAACTCCCAGGGCATGCCTTCGTTATTGTTGGCGACAAACTGCACCTTGACCTCGCGGGCCTGGTCCACCTCCGCCTTGACCACCCGGTAGCGCTCGCCGCTGGTCTTGCCGTTAATGCCCAACTGCGCGCACAGCACGTTGTACAGCGGCACCATCACCACGAATACAAACGCGAACATCACTGTCACCACAACCACCAGTTTGATGACCGTGACAGAAACAGCCTGCTGTTCGCGACTGGCCATACCGCCCTCCGTTACTTGACCGCAGGTGGCGTCGTAAAGGTGTGGTACGGCGCCGGTGTCGGCAGCGTCCACTCCAGCCCTTCGGCGCCTTCCCAGACCTGGGGATCATCGATCTTCTTGCCGGCGACGATGGTCCGCACCACATTGAACAGGAACAGCAGCTGGCTGGCTCCGTAGATAAACGCGCCGATCGACGACATCATATTGAAGTCGGCAAACGCCAGGTTGTAGTCGGGAATACGCCGCGGCATGCCCGCCAGACCGACGAAATGCTGGGGGAAGAACGCCAGGTTGAAGCCGATGAACGACAACCAGAACTGCGTCTTGCCCATGGTTTCGTTGTACATCCGGCCGCACCACTTGGGCAGCCAGTAGTACACAGCCGCGGAAATGGAGAACAGCGCGCCCGCCACCATGGTGTAGTGGAAGTGGGCCACCACAAAATAGGTATCGTGGTACTGGAAGTCCACCGGCGCCAGCGCCAGCATGACCCCGGTGAACCCGCCGATGGTAAACAGCACCACGAAGGCGATGGAAAACAGCATCGGCGTTTCAAAGGTCAGCGAGCCGCGCCACATGGTGGTGACCCAGTTGAACACCTTCACCCCGGTGGGTACCGCGATCAGCATGGTGGCGTACATAAAGAACAGCTCGCCGGCAACGGGCATCCCCACGGTGTACATGTGGTGCGCCCACACCAGGAACGACAGCAGGGCGATGGAGGCCGTGGCGTAGACCATGGAGTCATAGCCGAACAGCGGCTTGCGGGCGAAGGTCGGGATGACCTGTGACACCACGCCAAAGCCCGGCAGAATGATGATGTAGACCTCGGGGTGCCCGAAGAACCAGAACACGTGCTGGAACAGCACCGGGTCGCCGCCACCGGCAGCATTGAAGAAGCTGGTACCGAAGTGGATGTCCATCAGCATCATGGTCACCGCGCCCGCCAGCACCGGCATGACTGCCACCAGCAGGAAGGCGGTGATGACCCAGGTCCAGACGAACAGCGGCATCTTCATGTAGGTCATGCCCGGTGCGCGCATATTGACGACCGTGGCGATGATATTGATCGAGCCCATGATCGAGCTCAGACCCATGATGTGTATCGCGAAGATAAAATAGGTCACCGACGGCGGCGCGTAGGTGGTCGACAGCGGCGCGTAGAACGTCCAACCGAAGTTGGGCGCGCCACCTTCCATGAACAGCGTGGAGGCCAGCAGCGCAAACGCGAAGGGCAGGATCCAGAAGCTCCAGTTGTTCATGCGCGGCAGGGCCATATCCGGCGCGCCGATCATCATTGGGATCAGCCAGTTCGCCAGCCCCACAAAGGCCGGCATGATCGCGCCGAACACCATCACCAGGCCGTGCATGGTGGTCATCTGGTTGAAAAATTCCGGCTCCACAATTTGCAGGCCCGGCTGGAACAGCTCTGCGCGAATGATCATCGCGAAGGAACCGCCCAGCAGGAACATCGCAAAACTGAACCACAGATACAGAGTTCCGATATCTTTGTGGTTGGTGGTCAACACCCACCGCATCAAGCCTTTCGCAGGTCCGTGATGTGCACCCATGGTGACTCCTCCTACTGACCTTTCTTGAACTGGTAAACGTCGACCGGCTGCACCAGGTCACCCATGTTATTGCCAAACGCGTTGCGCTGGTAGGTGGTCACTGCCGCCAGGTCCACTTCGCTCAGCTGGCCACCGAAGGCCTGCATCGCCGTGCCGGGCTTGCCGTGGACGATGATGTCCAGATGGTCCTTGACGTCACCCGTGGCATAGGGCGAGCCGGCGATGGCCTTGCCCACGCCGCCCTCGCCATTGGCACCGTGACAGGCCACGCAGTAGCGGCCATAGACGTCCTTGCCCCGTGCAACCAGCTCGTCCAGGGTGAATTCCTTGGCCATCAGCTCACGGACTTCGGCGGCTTCTTTCTGCTTGCCGGCAAGCCAGGTATCAAACTCATCCTGCTCGACCACGTTGACAACAATGGGCATATAGCCATGGTCACGGCCGCACAGCTCCGCACACTGTCCGCGCAGGATGCCGGTCTGTGTGGGGCGGGCCCAGGCCTCGTTGATAAAGCCCGGTACGGCGTCGCGCTTGACCGCCAGGGCGGGCACCCACCAGGAGTGCAGGACATCGTTGGCGGTAACCAGGAAGCGCGTCTTTTTATTGACCGGTAGGTACAGGGGCTCGTCCACTTCCAGGAGGTAGTGCTCACCCTTGTCTTCCTGGTTGTAGATCTCCGACTTGGGCGTGCGCAGATTGGAAAAGAATGTGACGTTCTCGCCATCGGCGTTGAGATATTCGTACTTCCATTTCCACTGATAGCCGGTGATCACGATATCCAGGTCGGCGTCGTCAGTGTTGTACATCTCCAGCAGGGTGCTGGTGGCCGGCACCGCCATGCTGATCAGGATGACAAACGGGACCACGGTCCAGGCGATCTCCAGGGCAGTACTCTCGTGGAACTGCGACGCCTTGTGGCCCAGGGATTTGCGATGGGCAAACATGGAGTAAACCATCGCGCCAAACACCACGACGCCTATGGCCACGCAGACCCAAAACACATACATGTGCAGGTCAAAAATCTGTTTGCCGACTTCCGTGACGCCCTCAGTCATATTGACCTGCCAGGGCTGGGCGTCGAGTGAATCCGCGCCCAGGGACACCGCACTGAGCAACAACAGCACAGGAACAAGCGCCAGCTCGCTAAGCCGTTTCGCTTTGAAGTACATCTCCCGTGTCTCCATGATTGATTGATGAAAATACGCCGGCCGGCGTCCCGGGCGCACGAACAATAACAATCCACAGAGCCGTGCTGCGAAGCCACGTCCCGGAGCGCCAATCACGAAGGCTTGATCGCTACAATGGCTGGTGCGCTGCATCAAGGTAGCGCCCTGCCATATATTTATTCGTTGGAACACCCAGCAAACGTCTCCGCCGCTGCGGCAAATCAGCGCGAGTATAAACCCATGCTGCGGCGGCGCGCCAGCCGCAATCTACGCGGAAGTCAAGCCCTGCGGACGGTCAAATAAGCAGCAAAAAAACATTAACTCACGGAACTTATAGATCAAATGCCGCAATATGTTGACAACGTTCCAGGCCGGGGTCCGCCGCGAACGGTGCACCTATCCAACCAATCGCGCATTTTTTTGTCCCGCCGCCGGCGCCCGCGCTGCAGAGCCCGTGCGCGCGACGACACTAGCGGGGAGCGCAATCTGTACTAGCCTTATGACTTGCGAGTGAGCGCGGCGCGCACCGGGGCATGGCCACTTGCCCGTCAGTACAGAGAGCGTTTGAGGTATGGCGAGCAGGCAACAGCCAGTGGACAATCACCTGGACACCGATGGTATCCGCAGAACCATCCAGCTGGCCCGGCGCCACGAGGCGAGCACGGGACATTTGCGGCGCCTGCTCTGCGCGCAACTGCCCCATCTGCACAAAATTATTCAGTTGCCGAAGACCGGCGCGCTGGACGCCCTGCTCGCCTTTGTCGACACCTATATTGATCACGTGCCGGAGTTTCTGGACGCCGCCGCGGCCATCACCGCCCACGGCGAGATCAGCGACTGCGCGGCACCGATGCTGGCCATGGCCTGCGACTATTTCGTCAAGCCGCGGGAACTGGAGGGCGGCCGTGCGGGCATGCACGGCCTGCTGGACGACGCCTATCTGGCCCACCGCCTGATTGAAGAGGTCAACGACCGCTTCATGGCGAAGACCGGCATCCCGCTGATCCCGCTGGACATGACCGTCGCCAACCTGATCGTCCACCACCTGATCGGCGAGCCCTTTGCGAACGAGCTGGACGACGGGGTGCAGTTCGCCGTCGAACAACTGTTTCTGCGCCGCGAGCACTTCTCGACCCCGGCCGTGCGCGCCTATGTCGAGCACCACCGGCGCAACCGCTGGGCCGACGAGCGCCGCCGCTGGCCCTGCCTGACCGACGCCCTGTCGATAGGCCTGCACCTGGACAGCTGAGCAGTCCCAACCCGCACCGCCCCAGCGTCAGACCTCCAGCGTCTCCCGTCTCCCGCCCTCAATGATCCCGCCGCTTCGCCCCCGGGTTGGGGTCGATCACATTCACGATCTGTACCTCGTCTTCATGGCTGAGGGTCGGCTCGCCGGGGCGGGGCTGGTTGACGCGGGTCTTGACCTCCTCGACCGGGCCGGCCTCGGTCATCACGTCGCGAAACCCGCAGCTGATGCACTCCCGCACCTGGCCGCCCGCTGCGTCCCGGTAGCTGACGATCTTGTCCTGCAACGCGCAGCGCGGACACACTGCGCCGGCGATAAAGCGCCGTGGACTGCTCATGCCGATACCTCCTGCTGGGTAATCCCGCTGTGGCGCAGCAGCGCGTCGACGCGGGGCTCGCGGCCGCGAAAGGCCATGAACAGGTCCATGGCATCCCGGCTGCCGCCCTGTTCCAGAATCGCCGTGCGGAACTGCTCGCCGGTGTCGGCGTTGAACACGCCGTCCTCCTCGAAGCGCGCAAAGGCATCCGCCGACAACACCTCCGCCCATTTGTAGCTGTAGTAGCCCGCGGCATAGCCACCGGCAAAGATGTGCGAAAAGCTGTGCTGGAAGCGGTTGAAGTCGGGCTGCGGATAGACCGCAACCTCAGCGCGCACATCGTCCAGCACCGCCTGCACCGGGCGCGGGCTGGCGGGGTCGTACCCGGCGTGGAGCTGCAGATCAAACAGCGCGAACTCCAGCTGGCGCTGCATCTGCATGCCCGACTGGAAGTTCTTCGCCGCCAGCATCTTGTCCAGCAGCGCCGCCGGGAGGGGTTTGCCGGTCTGGTAGTGGCCCGAGATCAGCGCTATGGCCTCCTTTTCCCAGCACCAGTTCTCGAGAAACTGGCTGGGCAGCTCGACCGCGTCCCAGGCCACGCCGTTGATGCCGGCCACCGCCGCGCAGTCGATGCGGGTCAGCATATGGTGCAGGCCGTGGCCGAATTCGTGGAACAGGGTGGTGACTTCGTCGTGGGTCAGCAGTGACGGTGCGTCGGCGGTGGGCGGGGTGAAGTTGCAGGTCAGAAACGCCACCGGCAGCTGCAGGGCGCCATCGGCGCGCCGCCGCCGCGTCCGGCAGTCCGCCATCCACGCGCCACCGCGCTTGTGCTCGCGGGCGTAGAGGTCGAAGTAGAAGGAGGCGATGACCTCGCCTTCGCGCAGCACTTCGTAGTAGCGCACGTCCGGATGCCAGGTCTCGGCCTCGGCGCGCCGGAACTGCACGCCGAACAGCTTCCAGACGATCCCGAACAGCCCTTCAATCACCCGTTCGGCGGGAAAGTAGGGCCGCAGCTGCTCCTGGGACAGGGCGTAGCGCGACAGCCGCAGCTTTTCCGAGGCGTAGGGGATATCCCAAGCCGCGAGGGCCGGCAGGCCCAGCTCATCCCGGGCAAACGCCTGCAGCTCGGCATAATCCTGCGCCGCCACCGGCCGCGAGCGCGCCGCCAGCTCGTGGAGGAAGTCCAGCACCTGAGCCGCCGACTCCGCCATCTTGGGCGCCATGGACAGCTCGGCGTAATTGGCAAAGCCCAGCAGCTGCGCCAGCTCGTGACGCAGGGCCAGGATCTCGGTGATCAGCGCACTGTTATCCCAGCGCCCGGCACAGGGGCCCTGATCCGAGGCCCGAGTGGTGTAGGCGCGGTACAGTGTCTCGCGCAGCGCGCGGTCCTCAGCGTACTGCATGGCCGGCAGATAGGCGGGGACATCGAGGGTGATGAACCAGCCCGTCAGCCCGCGGCTGGCGGCCGCCTCGCGGTACAACGTCAGGGCCGAGTCAGGCAGGCCGGCCAGTTGCGCCGCATCTTCGATGTGCAAAGTCCAGCCCTGGGTGGCGTCCAACACGTTGTTGGAGAAGCGGTTGCCCAGCTCTGCCAGGCGCTGCTGGATCGCGCCGTAGCGCGCCCTGGCCTCGCCCTCCAGCGCCACGCCGGACAGTTTGAAGTCGCGCAGCGCATGGCGAATCGCCTGCTGGCGCGGGCCGTCCAGGGCCGCGAAGCCGGCGCTGTCGGCCAGCGCCTGGTAGCGCTCGTACAGGCCGCGGTTCTGGCCCAGCTCGGTGGCGTAGTCGGTCAGCAGCGGCAGCGCCGCATCGTAGGCCGCGCGCAGAGCGTCGCTGTTTCTGACCCCGTGCAGGTGGCTGACCGGCGCCCACAACTGGTCCAGTTTGTCACCGGCTTCCTCCAGGGGCAGGGCCAGATTGTCCCACGCGGCGGGGGCATCGTCGGCTACCAGCGCCGCGATCAGTGATCGGTTCTCTGCCAGCTGCTGGTTCAGCGCCGGCAGAATCTGCTCGGCGCGGATCGCGGCAAAGGCCGGCAGCTGGCCATAGCGCAGCAAGGGATTGTCAGACACAGCGGTAACTCCTGGACATCTGGGCGGATTCTATCGCTTCCGGCACTCAACCGCTCGCGGGCGGGGCGTCGCGACGCAGCCGGTAGTAGCGAAAATGGGGGGGCGGCACACGCAGCTCCGAGGCTTCCCCAGGGGTCGTCGCCACCGCCTGCCACGGGCCCTCGCGCCCCGCCGCGGCCTGCAGTGACCAGCCCTCGCCGGGCTTCAGCAGCGGCGAACTCAGCACCAGATCACGGCCCTGGCGGCGCCAGTGATAGGCGCGGTAGGGGCTGGCCAGGGGCTCGCCGATAAAAATGCCCTGGCCGGGCTGGCGGACGCTTTTCCAGTAGGCCTCGATCAGGCTCTCGCCCGCCAGGTAGTGGGCCATCGCCGCCACCGGGTCGGGGAACTTGGCGGGAAAGGCGCAGGGTTCCACCACGGTGCCGTAGCTCCCCGTGGCACCGGCCTCCAGCCAGCGCAGCGCGCTCATCTGGCTGGAGCCGATCAACTGGCCGCCGTAGGAGGTCAGGTGGTCGGCCATGGCCCCGGGCAAGTAGTGATTGCTGGCGATATCCGGTACCTGGGGCAGACCCGTGAAATAGAACATCACCGCATCGCGCCCTGTTATTGCCTGCTGGCGCAGGGTGTAGACCGCAACCTGGCCGTTAAAGCGCCGCCGCGCTTCGTCGAGGCGCAGTTTGCGCACGCTGCGGTGGGGATCGCTGGTCTCCAGCAGGTAGGCGCTGGCGCGGGGCCAGCTGCCGTCGCTGGCCACGCCGCGGTCGATCAGCGCTCTGGCGTGGTCCAGGCTGGTGGCCGCCAGCGCCATGGCCGGGCGCAGGTCCAACTCGCTGTAGGGGCGGCGGGTCGCGCTGCCGGCGTAGCGGCTGGGGTAGGTGCTGCGGCAGCCCTCGGCACAGTAGCTGCGGTCGTAGCCAAAGCTCAGCGCGCTGGTAAAGGACATGCAGCCGACCCGGTAGGGCTGTGTCCAGGTCGTGGCATAGGCCTGCACCGCAGCGGGAGTCGCGGCCTCGATCTGGCGCCGCAGCACCGCGAACTCCCCGGGATGCATGTTGGCCTGGCCGGGAGCGAAGCTCACCAGCACCAGGTTGTCGGCGGGAATATTCCGCGCCTTGAGGTAGTAGTCTGCGATCGCCAGACTGAGCGGGTCCTGGCGGTTGGCGATCACGGCCAGGGTCCGCGGGTTGATACCCGCCTCCGGCAGCTGTAACTGCGGCCAGTCGTCCGCCAGCGCCCGGCCGCCCGGCAGCGCGAGGGACAGCGCAACGACCAGCAGGTAGGGCAACAGGGCGTATCTGATCAGCAACGGGCGGCCTACAATGCGGCGGGACACAGGAGATTGAAACCATGCAGCACTATACCCCACTCAGCGTGCGCAGCTACCGCGGCACCCGGCCCCGCCTCGGTGCGCGGGTGCTGGTCGACCCCAGCAGCGTGGTGCTGGGGGATGTCGAGATCGGCGACGACAGCTCGATCTGGCCGCAAGTCGCCGTGCGGGGCGATATGCACCGCATCCGTATCGGCGCGCGCACCAGCATCCAGGACGGCTGCGTGCTGCACATCACCCACGCCGGGCCCTACAATCCCGACGGCTGGCCGCTGCTGATCGGCGACGAAGTGACCGTCGCCCACGGGGTTATCCTGCACGGCTGCACAGTGGGCAACCGCGTGCTGATCGGCATGGGCAGCACCGTGATGGACGGCGCCGTGGTGGAGGACGAGGTAGTGATCGGCGCCCACAGCCTGGTGCCGCCCGGCAAACATCTGGCGGGGGGCTGGCTCTACACCGGCAGTCCCGCGCGACCCCGGCGGGAACTCAGCCAGCAGGAAAGAGACTATTTCCGCTATTCCGCCGACAATTACGTGCGCCTGAAAGACCACCATATCGCCGAGCTGGATGCGCTCGGCTAACCCCGGAGATTCCCTATGCGCCCATTCTGGATAGTCGTGTTGCTGGCCGGCCTGCTGCCGCTCACCGCCCTGGCCGACCTCGATGCCCCCCATGTCAGCGTCAGCGGGCAGGGCGAGGTCAGGGCCCAGCCCGACATGGTGGTGCTGACAGCGGTGGCCGAGCACAGCGCGCCGAAGCTGGACGATGCCCGCAAAGTGGTCGACCAGGCCATGGCCAAAGCGCTGGCGGCGCTGGCCAGGCTGGGGGTGGCCAAGGAGGACACGGATGCCGGCCGGATCCAGGCCGGCCCCGAGTACGACTGGGTCAAGGGGCAGCAGGTGTTGCGCGGCCAGCGGGTGGCCCGCGAGTTGACGATCACCCTGCGCAACATGAGCCGCTACCCGGATCTGGTGCAGGCGCTGCTGGACAGCGGCATCAGCCGGCTCAATACCCCGCAGCCCGACTTCAGCCAACGCAAGCAGCTGGAACAGCAGGCCCTGGAAATCGCCCTCAGAGACGCCCGCGAGCGCGCCGGTGTCGCCGCCCGCAGCCTGGGCCAGAAGCTGGGCAAGCCCTGGCAGATCAGCGTCCAGGGCGGGTCGCCCATGATCAAGCACGGCCGCGCCATGATGGCCATGGACGCCGCCCAGGAGTCAGCGCCGCTGGAGTTCGGTGAACAGCGGATACAACAGGACGTGCAGGTAATTTTTCTGCTGGCCCCCTAGGGAGGCGCCGGAGACCTGCTGCGCGCGACAGGCGGGGCGGGTAGCCGTCGGAAGACGGGAAAGAAAGCGCAGTTATAGCGCTGCGGACAGGGAGCGGCGCACCGCGTCGATCACGGGCCGGGTATCGGGCCTGACGCCGCGCCACAGCGCAAAGGACTCGGCGGCCTGCTCCACCAGCATGCCCAGCCCATCCGCCACCGCCCAGGCCGCCTCGGTAGCGGCCCAGCGCATAAACGGCGTGGGCTCGGCGCCGTACACCATGTCGTAACAACAGGCGCTGTCGCTCAGCACATCGGTCGGCAGGTCCGGCAGTTCGCCCGACAGACTGGCGCTGGTCCCGTTGATCACCAGATCGAACTGGCGGCCGACCAGCGCATCGTAGGCACAGCCCTGCAGGGCGGCACCCAGGTCGGCGAACTCCGCAGCCAGCTGATCGGCGCGGGCGACGGTGCGATTGGCAACAGTGAGTGACGCCGGCGCCTGGCGCAGCAGGGGCTCGAGCACCCCCCGCACCGCGCCGCCGGCACCCAGCAACAACACCCGCTGTCCTGCCACAGGCCACTTGAGATTTTCCGTCAGATCCCGCAACAGACCCGCGCCGTCGGTGTTGTCACCGTAAATGGCACCGTCGCCCCGCCGCATCAGGGTATTCACCGCCGCCGCCCGGCGCGCCCGCTCGGAGAGACTGTCGGCAAAGCGGCAGGCATCCTCTTTATAGGGCACGGTGATATTGAGCCCGCAGCCACCCTGGTCGAAAAACTGGCGCGCGGCGGCATCGAACTGACCCCGCTCCACCAGTTGCGCGTGGTAACTCATCGCCTGGCCGGTCTGCTCGGCAAACGCGCTGTGGATCTGCGGCGAGCGACTGTGGCGAACGGGGTTGCCGAACACCGCGTAGCGATCAGGCATAGCCATCAGTTGACCCAGTCCCGCGCCGGCAGAAAGCGCTCGGTCAGCACCGCCTCCAGGCTGCCGGGCTCAGGCTGCCAGTCGTAATCCCAGGCCACCATGGGCGGCAGGGACATAAGGATGGATTCGGTGCGCCCGCCGCTCTGCAGGCCGAACACGGTGCCGCGGTCATAGACCAGGTTGAACTCCACGTAGCGGCCCCGGCGCAGCAGCTGGAAGCGGCGCTCGCGGTCGCCATAGGGCGTGTCCCTGCGGGCCTCGACAATGGGCAGGTAGGCGTCGAGGTAGGCGTCGCCGACGGCGCGCAGAAAGGCAAAGCTGGTGTCGAAGCCGCCCTCGCTGAGATCGTCGAAAAACAGGCCGCCGACACCGCGCGCCTCATTGCGGTGCTTGAGGAAAAAGTACTCGTCGCACCAGCGTTTATAACGCGGGTAGACGTCCTCGCCGAAGGGATCGCAGGCCGCCTTGGCCACCCGGTGCCAGTGACGGCAATCCTCTTCAAGGGGATAGAAAGGGGTGAGGTCGAAACCGCCGCCGAACCACCACACCGGCTCCTCGCCGGGCTTTTGCGCCTCAAAGAATCGCACATTGGCGTGGCTGGTGGGCACGTGTGGGTTGCGGGGATGTATCACCAGCGATACGCCCATGGCCTGAAAACTGCGCCCCGCCAGCTCCGGTCGCCCGGCGCTGGCCGATGGCGGCAGGGTGTCGCCGTAGACATGGGAGAAGTTCACGCCGCCTTTTTCGAACACGCGGCCGTCGCCAATCACCCGGGTGCGGCCACCGCCGCCGCCGGGGCGCTGCCAGGCATCTTCGCGAAAGCGGCCCTCGCCGTCGGCGGCCTCCAGCCCGGCGCAGATGCGGTCCTGCAGCTCCAGCAAATAGCTTTTGACGGCATTCAGATTCGGTGATGTCACGTGACTACCCTCCCCGGGCGCGCAGAACCCTGCCGGTGGCCAGGTCGCGAATTTCACTGGGGCCGCGGGCGCCACCCAGCGGCCCGGCAAATACATGGTCGATATCGCCGCGGAACTCCCGCTGCAACTGCCAGCGGCTGCGCACGGGTGGCTGCCCGCTGCGATTGGCCGACGTGGATACCAGCGGCCCGCCGTAGGCGCGACACAGCGCCGCCACCCACGGATGAGCGCTCACGCGCACGGCAATAGTCTCGTTGGAGCCCTTGACCCACCATGGCACGACACCGGTGGGATCGGGAATGATCCAGGTCAAAGGGCCTGGCCAGGTGGCATCCAATTGCTCTCGCTGAGCCTGCGACAGAGGTGCCAGCAGCGACGCGAGCTGATCGGTGGCCGCGGCCACCAGGATAAACGCCTTGTCCGGCGAGCGCCCCTTGATCCGCTGCAGGCGCTGCACCGCGGCGCTATTGAAGGGGTCGCAACCCAGCCCCCAGACACCCTCGGTGGGATACGCCACCACGCCGCCAGCGGCGAGGCAGCGGGCGGCGAGCCGGGCGCGCACGCGCAGGTGGCTATTCATATCAGTTCTTGGACAGGCGATCCTGCAGGGCGTCATTCCTGGCCAGTACCGCCCTGGCATTGTCGGCGCGCTCTTCGCGCAGCGCAGCCGCCAGTGCCGGATCGGCGGTGGCAAGTATCTGGGCCGCGAGGTAGGCGGCATTCCTGGCACCAGCCTTGCCGATGGCGACCGTGGCCACCGGTATGCCAGCCGGCATCTGGACCGTAGACAGCAGCGCGTCCAGACCTTCCAGGGAAGCGGCCAGGGGCACGCCGATCACCGGCTTGAGGGTGGCGGCGGATACAGCGCCAGCCAGATGCGCCGCCATGCCAGCGGCACAGATGAACACGGCACAGCCACGTGCGTCGGCCTCGGTCACATAGCGGTGGGTTTCGGCAGGAGTGCGGTGGGCGGAACTGATGCGGGCTTCGAACCGGACGCCGAAACGCTCCAGAATGCCGAAGGCCGCCTCCATGACTGGCAGGTCGGAATCCGAGCCCATCAGGATGGCGACAAAGGGTTTGCTCATGGGGTGCTCCACCGTGTTGCGGGGGCTGGCTCAGGGAGCGCGCAAGTTACCCAAGCATCAGACTGAATTCAAGTGATTGCGACGCGCTGATAAGCGCCCTGGACGCATTCGACCCAGCCCTCCAGTTCCAGCTCCCCCAGCATGGCCAGGAGCTGCTCGCCGGCGAAACCACTGCGCTCGGCGAGGCTTTCCAGGGAGGTCGGCTCATAGCCCAGCTGCGCCAGCAGGCGCTGCTGGGCGGGGTCCGGATGCACCCGCGGAGCGTTCAGCCCGGGCCCATAGGCGCGGGCAGGAGCGCTCCAGCCACTCAGCTGTTCGACAATATCCGCCACTGTTTGCACCAGGGTCGCGCCGCTGCGAATCAGGCTGTTGCAACCCTGGCTGCCGGGGTGGTGGATGGAGCCGGGGAGGGCAAATACCTCGCGATTCTGCTCGGCGGCGAGCCGGGCGGTGATCAATGAGCCGGAGTTGGCGGCGGCCTCCACCACCAGCGTGCCCAGGCTGAGGCCGCTGATAATGCGGTTGCGGGCCGGAAACTGGCCCGGTCGCGGCGGCGCACCCAGAGGCTGCTCGGTGAGCAGCAGGCCGCGCTCGGCGATGCGTTTATAGAGGGCCGAATGCCGGCGCGGGTAGATCACGTCGAGACCGGTGCCCAACACCGCGATGGTCGCGGCGTCGGCGTCCAGCGCGCCCTGATGGGCTGCGCCGTCGACCCCCAGGGCCAGGCCGCTGATCACGCAGAACCCCGCCGCGCCCAGTTCGCCCGCGAAGCGCCGCGCGTCCGCCAGCGCCGTGGCGCTGGCGCGGCGGCTGCCGACAATCGCGATAGCCGGGCGCAGCGGCAGGGCGGGGTTACCCAGCGCGAACAACACGGGCGGGGGATCGGCGATCTCGCGCAGCAGGTCCGGATACTGCTCGTCACCGAGGCACAGCAGCTGCCCGCCCAGGGCCGCCAGCGCTTTCTGCTGCCGTGCCGCCACGCGGCCGATGTCGCTGGCCCGGCCGCGCTTTTGCCACGCGCGCAGCGCAGCCGCCGCGGCGGCGGGCAGGGGCAGCGTCGCGGGGGGCTGCTGAAGGAATTGCCGCGGATCCGGGCAGTGTTGCAGCAGCGACAGCAGCCCGCGCCGCCCCAGGTCGGGCAGCGCCAGACTAACCAGCCACAGGTAATGGTGTTCCGGGTTGGACATCCGTGTCTCGCAGCACCGCTTCCTGCGGCGCGATCAAATGTAGTGAGCGCTTACGTATTACGATCAGGGATTGCGAACCTTGTCCATCACCGCCAGCGGGCGGGTGGCCTTCAGCACCACGCCATAGCTGACCTTGTCGAAGGTGCGGAACACCATCATCAGGCCGGCGCGGGTATCCGGCACTTTGATCATATCGTTGGTAATCGGATCGCGGACGGTTTCACCGGTGCGGTAGATCGCCAGCACGTGTCCCGGCGCCAGCCCGTCGCGCTGACCCTTGTTGATGGATACCACGTTGTACTGGCCGATCTGGGACACGCCGCCGGCGACCTTCAGCAGGTAGCCCTGGATGTCCTCGTCAGGGGCCGCCGGGAAAAAATTGGCGTTGATGCGGCCCTCTTCCTCGGCCAGCAGGCGGTCGCCGCGACGCACCTCCTCGGTGGTGCGGTTGAGGGCGAGGGTGGCCACCTGGTCGGCGTACTCGCGCAGCTTCGCGGTGCCGATATCATAGGCCTCAATGCCCAGCAGCTCGTCGGTGTCGGGGTCGATAAAGGCGTCGCCCTTGCGGAAGATGCCGAAGCTCTGGTTGTCCTTTTCGAACTCACCGCGGGCGTACACCTCATCGCCGGCACCGGCGACTATCCGGCGGTCCTTGGCGGCGAGGATATAAGGGGCCGCCTCAAGCTCGCCGGGCGCCACCACCCGCGAACGGGACAGGAAAGGGTCGATCACGTCCAGCGGGATCGCCGGAATCGCCAGGTCCAGTTCGGAAATGCGCACCGCCGGGCCGAGCTTCACATCACCGCCTCGCGACACCACCAGCTTGGGCTTGCCGTTGATCCACACCAGCTTGAGGATATCGCCGGGGTATATAAGGTGGGGATTATCGACCTGGGGATTGATATGCCACAGCTCCGGCCACAGCCAGGGGTCCTGGAGAAAGGTGGACGAGATGGCCCACAGGGTATCGCCCTTCTTGACGACATAGGTCTCGGGGTGGCCGTCCTTGAGGGACAGGACATCCCCCGCATGGACCGCCCACGCCAGGGTCATCGCCAGCACGGCGGCCAGAATCTTTTTGTTCATCACGTGTCGTATTCCTTTAGGAAGACTGGCCGCAGGCCTATCGCAGCCCGCCGTATGCCGGGCAATTTCCCGGGCCACCTTGTATACTAGCAACCGGCCCGGATTCTGCTCTCAATAGAACGGGTTAATTGCTTTTTGATCATCATCTTAGCAGTCGTATTTGAAATTACATCAGAAGTCGATCACAAAGTCCCATGGCCACATTAGCGATCCTTGAGTTCCCCGATCCACGCCTGCGCACCCAGGCCAGGCCTGTGCAGAAGGTCGACGCGCGCATCCGCCAGCTGGTGGACGACATGTTCGAGACCATGTATGCCGCGCCGGGGATCGGCCTGGCGGCGACCCAGGTCAACGTCCACGAACGGGTGATCGTGATCGATATCAGTGAGGACAATAGCCAGCCCCTGGTGTTTATCAACCCGGAAATCGAGGTTCTGGGCGCCAGTCAGCGGGAATATGACGAGGGCTGCCTGTCGGTGCCGGGGTTCTACGAGACGGTCAGCCGCCCCGAGCAGGTGCGGGTCCGAGCCCTGAACCGCGACGGAGAGGCCTTTGAAATGCTGCCCGACGGGGTGCTGGCCGTCTGTATACAGCACGAGATCGACCACCTGGACGGCAAGTTGTTTGTCGATTATCTGTCTCCCCTCAAGCGCGAGCGGATCCGCAAGAAGCTGGAAAAGGAGCACCGGCGCCAGGCCTGAGCCCACCGCCGCCCCCCATGAGCGACACTTCGCTGCGCATTGTATTTGCCGGAACCCCGGCCTTTGCCGACGCGCATCTGCGCGCCCTGTTGGCCAGCCGCCATCGCGTGGTGGCCGTCTATACCCAGCCCGACCGACCCGCGGGCCGCGGCAAACAGCTGGCTATGAGCCCGGTCAAGAAAACTGCGGCAGCGACCGGTGTGAGCGTTTACCAGCCTGCGAGCCTGCGGACTGAAGAAGCCCAGGCCGAATTGCGCGCCCTGGTCCCCGACCTGATGGTGGTGGTGGCCTACGGCCTGATCCTGCCCCAGGCGGTGCTGGACATCCCGCGCCTGGGCTGCGTCAACGTACACGCCTCCCTGCTGCCGCGCTGGCGCGGCGCCGCCCCCATCCAGCGCGCCATCGAGGCCGGCGATGCCGAATCCGGCGTGTGCATCATGCAGATGGAAGCCGGTCTCGATACCGGCCCGGTGCTGCACGAAGTGCGCTGCGCCATCGCCGACGATGACACCGGCGGGCGCCTCCACGACAAGCTCGCCGCGCTGGGCCCGCCGGCCTTGCTGGCAAGCCTCGACGCTCTGGCGGCAGGCCGGATTCAGGCCACACCCCAGGACGACGCACTGGCCACCTATGCCCACAAGCTCGACAAGGCCGAAGGCGCCCTGGACTGGTCGCGGGACGCCGGTCAGCTGGTGCGCCAGCTGCGCGCCTTCGACCCCTTCCCCGGCTGTTATGCCGACCTCGACGGCCGGCGCATCAAACTGTGGAGCGGCACCAGCGCACCCGGCGCCGACGCGGCGCCGGGCACGATACTGAGCGCTGACCGCCAGGGCATCCGGGTCGCCTGCGGCAAGGGCAGCCTGATACTGACCGAACTGCAGCTGCCGAATGCCCGCCGCCTGCCGGTGGCCGATATTCTCAACGGTCACGCCACACTGTTTGCGCCAGGAGCCCGGTTTGTCAGCGCCCACTGACCCCCGCTGGGTCGCCGTCCAATGCCTGGTTGCCGTGGCGGCAGGTCAGTCCCTGAGCAGCGCACTGCCGGCCGCCAGCGCGGAGCTGAGCGGCAGCGATATGGGCCTCGCGCAGGAGCTCAGCTACGGCTGTCTGCGCCATTATTACAGCCTGCAATGGGCCCTGCGGCGCCTGCTGAAATCCGGCCTCAAGGCCCGCGATGGGGATATCGAAGCCCTGTTGCTGACCGGCCTGTACCAGCTGCGCCACACCCGTATCCCCGACCACGCGGCGATCCATGCCAGCGTCGAACTGACCCGGGCGCTGGGCAAGGGCTGGGCCAAGGGCCTGGTCAACGGGGTGCTGCGCAACGCCCAGCGCCAGGGCGCCACGCTGTTCGATGAACTCGACAGCACAGCAGGCGACGAAGCGCGTCACGACCATCCGCGCTGGCTGCTGGAGGCCCTGCGCGTGGCGTGGCCCGGGCACTGGCCGGCGATCGTCGCCGCCAACAACGCGCGCGCGCCCATGACCCTGCGCGTCAACCGCCGCCAGACCAGCCCCGCCGCCTACCGGGCACAGCTGACCCAAGCCGGCCTGGCATCCACCCTCTGCGTCGACAGCGCCGACGGTGTTCAGCTGGATACCCCCTGTGGGGTCGAGCGGCTGCCGGACTTCGCGGCCGGGGCTGTCAGCGTGCAGGATGAATCCGCCCAGCTGGCCGCGGCGCTGCTGGGCGCCCAGCCCGGCGAGCGGGTGCTGGACGCCTGCTGCGCGCCGGGCGGCAAGACGGCTCATCTGCTGGAGCTGGAGCCCAGCCTGCAGCTGACGGCGGTGGATGCCAGCGCCGAGCGCCTGACCCGCGTCGCCGAGACACTGCGCCGGCTGAACCTCAATGCGCAGCTGGTGGCCGGCGATGCCACTGCACCCAAAGACTGGTGGGACGGCACGCGCTTCGAACGGATGCTGGTGGACGCCCCCTGTTCCGCGACGGGGGTGATCCGGCGCCACCCGGACATCAAGCTGCTGCGCCGCGCCGAAGATATCCCCGAGCTGGCGCGCACCCAGGTCGCGCTGCTGGCGGCGCTGTGGCCCTTGCTCAAGCCCGGCGGCACCTTGCTGTACACCACCTGCTCGGTGTTGCCGGCGGAAAACCAGCAGGTGGTAGAGGCCTTTCTCGCCCGCACCCCCGACGCCCGTCCCCAGCCACTCGAGACCGGCTGGGGACTGCCCTGCAGCGTGGGCATCCAGCGCCTGCCGGTGGCCGGCGGCGGCGATGGGTTCTACTATGCGCGACTGACCAAGGCCGAGCGTGTCTAGCGCCGGGTGGGCGCAGATTTCGCCAATGTGCGACTTACTCCCTACACTTTCCGTCGACGTCACACCGACTCGCGAACGCCAGCCACAGGATTCGCCACCACTATGAAAATCATCATTCTCGGCGCGGGCCAGGTGGGCGGCACCCTGGCGGCGCATCTCGCCGGCGAGCAGAATGACATTACCGTGGTCGACACCGACGTCGAGCGCCTGCAGGAGCTTCAGGACCGACTCGATATCGGCACCACCGCCGGCCCCGCCTCGCACCCTGCGACCCTGCGCGGGGCCGGCGCCGACGACGCGGACATGCTGATCGCCGTCACCAACAGCGACGAGATCAACATGATCGCCTGCCAGGTGGCCTGGAGCCTGTTCCGGGTGCCTACCAAGATCGCCCGCATCCGCGCCACCGCCTACCTCGGCAAGCCCGAGCTCTACGGCAACGACGCACTGCCCATCGATGTGATCATCGGCCCCGAGCAACTGGTGACGCAGAACATCAAGCGCCTGCTGGACAACCCCGGCTCCCTGCAGGTGCTGGACTTTGCCGACGGCCGGGTGCAACTGGTGGCGGTGCGCGCCTATTACGGCGGGCCGCTGGTGGGCCAGGAGCTGCGCGAACTGCGCGAGCACATGCCCAATGTGGAAACCCGGGTCGCCGCGATCTTTCGCCGCAACCGGCCCATCTTGCCCCAGGGCGACACCATTATCGAAGCGGACGACGAAGTGTTTTTCATCGCCGCCCGCGACCATATCCGCCCGGTGATGGGCGAGCTGCGGCGACTCGATCTGCCCTATAGACGGATCATGATCGCCGGCGGCGGCAATATCGGTGAGCGCCTCGCGGAGGCCATCGAAGACACCTACCAGGTGAAGATTATCGAGACCAGCTACGAGCGCTGCCGCTCGCTTTCCGAACACCTGAACCGCAGCATCGTGCTGCACGGCAACGCCTCGGACAAGGAGCTGCTGCTGGCGGAAAACATCGACCAGACCGACGTGTTCTGCGCCCTGACCAACGACGACGAGGCCAATATCATGGCCTCGCTGTTGGCCAAACGCCTGGGCGCGCGCAAGGTCATCACGCTGATCACCAACCCCGCCTATGTGGACCTGGTGCAGGGTGGCGAAATCGATATCGCGTTGTCGCCCCAGCAGATCACCATCGGCAGCCTGCTGACCCATGTGCGGCGCGGCGATATCACCAACGTCCACTCCCTGCGCCGCGGCGCGGCGGAGGCCATCGAAGTGATTGCCCACGGCGACGCGCGCTCCTCCAAGGTGGTGGGCAAGCGCCTGGCCGAGATCGAACTGCCGCCGGGGGTGACCATCGGCGCGGTGGTGCGCGGCGAGCAGGTGCTGATCGCCAACAACGATGTGCTGGTGGAAACGGACGACCACGTGATTCTGTTTCTGGTGGACAAGGATCGCATCAAGCAGGTCGAGCGCCTGTTCCAGGTCGGCTTCGGCTTCTTCTGACGGATCACCATGCACTACGCCATCATCCTGCGCATACTCGGCATCCTGCTGATGATCTTCAGCCTGACCATGCTGCTGCCGGCAATGGTCGCGCTGTACTACGGCGACTCGGGCCTGGTGCCGTTCCTGATTGCGTTTGCGATCACCCTGTTGACCGGCGCCGTGCTGTGGACACCCGTCAACCGCCGCCAGCAGGAGTTGCGCACCCGCGACGGCTTTCTGATCACCTCACTGTTCTGGATCGTGCTGAGCCTGTTCGGTGCGCTGCCGTTTATTCTCGCCGAGCAGCCCAACCTGTCGGTCAGTGACGCGGTGTTCGAGTCGGTATCGGGACTGACCACCACCGGCGCCACCGTGCTGACCGGCCTCGACGAGCTGCCGCATTCGGTACTGTTCTACCGCCAGCTGCTGCAATGGCTGGGCGGCATCGGCATCATCGTTATCGCCGTGGCGATACTGCCGCTGCTGGGCGTGGGCGGCATGCAGTTGTACCGCACCGAGTTGCCGGGGCCGGTCAAGGACACCAAGCTGACGCCGCGCATCACCGGTACTGCAAAAGCGCTGTTCCTGATTTATCTGGGTCTGACTCTGGCCTGCGCACTGGGCTACCGGATCGCGGGCATGAGCAATTTTGATGCCCTGTGCCACGCGTTTTCCACCGTCGCGATTGGCGGCTTTTCCACCCACGACGCCAGCATCGGTCACTTCAACAGTCCTGCGGTGACACTGATCTGCACCGTGTTCATGTTTCTGGCCGGAATCAATTTCGCGCTGCATTTTTTCGCTTGGCGCGGCAAGCGCATCGACCATTACCTGCGCGATCCGGAAACGCGCTTCTACGCCGGCGTCATTGGCAGCGCCGCGTTGCTGGTCTGTCTTTATCTGATACTCAGCGGCTTCTATGCCACCGAGGAAGGGCTGTTGCAGGGCGTATTCCAAACCGTGTCCATCGCGACCACCACCGGCTTCACCACCGCCAACTTCGCGCTGTGGCCCAGCTTCCTGCCGATGCTGTTGATTCTCCTGTCTTTCATGGGCGGCTGCGCCAGTTCCGCCGGTGGCGGGATGAAGGCGGTGCGGGTCATGCTGATCGCCAAGCAGGGCATACGCGAGCTGACTCAACTGGTGCACCCCAACGCGGTGATTCCGCTGAAGGTCGGCAACCGGCGGGTCGAGGCCAAGGTCGTCAGTGCAGTGTGGAGTTTTTTCGCGGTGTATATGTTCGCGTTTCTGTTCATCATGCTGCTGTTGATGGCCACCGGGCTGGACCAGTACACGGCATTCTCGGCCGTGGCGGCAACGCTGAACAACCTGGGTCCGGGGCTGGGCGCGGTGGCGGCGCACTACGGCGATATCAATGCAGTGGCGAAATGGCTGCTCTCCTTCGCCATGCTGCTGGGCCGCCTCGAAGTATTCACCCTGCTGGTGCTGTTCACGCCTGCGTTCTGGCGTCAGTAAACCGCGTCAGACTGTGTGCTGATAGACAGTTTACCTATCATTTATTTCCGCCCGACCCGGTTCTCGCCAACCCATATAGGCGCGTGTTCTATACTCTCCCGCAACAACCACCCTGAAACGCAAGGTTCTGGTGTTCGCGCCGGCATAAATTCGGTGAATTGACCGGTGCACGGAACCTTTCCCGTTGCTGCAAGCGGACGTTGTAAACGCATGAGTCGCCTGAAACCCATACAGGAACTGTTCGGCTATCTGCTGATTGCCGGCGCGGTGTTGCTGGTGGGATGGCTGGCGGGCTGGGCAGATCAGTGGCTGGCCAGCGATCAGGCCAACCTGCTGGCGCTGGTGGCCTGTGCGTTCGCCATCGCCCTGAGCCTGTCCTACCTGCGCCGCACCGGGCTGTATTTTCGCGAACTGCGCGCGCGGGAAGAGGCCCAGGTCGAACTTCGCAAACTGCACTCCGCCGTCGAACAAAGCCCCACGCTGGTGATCATCTGGGACGTGCACGACGTCATCGAGTACGCCAATGCCGCTTTTTGCGAGCACACAGGCTATAGCCGCGATGAACTGGTGGGACAGCCCGTCAGCCGGTTTCCGTCCCGGGCGGTCAGCGGCGCGCTGCAGGCAGAAATCCGCACGGCTATCGAAAACGGCGAGATATGGCGCGGCGAACTGCACGTGGACCGCAAGAACGGCGAGCAGTTTTACACCTCGGCAACCCTGAGCCCGCTGGTGGATGGCGCGGGCCGGCGCACGCATGTGCTGGCGATGTACGAGGACATCTCCAACCTGATCAGCTTCCGCGAACGCCTGTTTCAGCAGACCAATTTCGATGCCTTGACCGGGCTGCCCAATCGCGCACTGGCGATGGACCGGCTCACCCAGGCCATCAATTCCGCGGATCGCCATGAGCGGCCGTTGACCCTGATGACCGTCGACGTCGACCGCTTCAAGCTGGTCAACGAGTCCCTGGGCCACCAGTTCGGCGACCAGCTGCTGGCCGAAGCGGCCCAGCGCCTGCAACAGTCGGTGCGCGACGAAGACACCGTGGCGCGTCTGGGCGGCGACGAGTTTCTGGTGCTGCTGGTCAACCAGCGCTCGTCGCGGGATGCGTCACTGGTGGCGGAAAAGCTGCTGCAGAGCATGGCGCAGGCGTTCGTGTTCGACGGTCGCGAATTCAATGTCTCGGCCAGCATCGGCATCACCGTCTATCCCGAGGACGGCAACAATGCCGAAGAGCTGCTGCGCAACGCCGACGCGGCTCTGCACCAGGCAAAACTTGCCGGCCGCAACAGCTTCCAGTTCTTCACCTCGCGCATGAACAGCCAGGCGCTGCTGCGCCTGACTATGGAAACCGAGCTCCGCCACGCCATCGACCGCGACCAGCTGGAGCTGCACTACCAGCCGCTGGTGGACCTCGACAGCGGTGAGCTGATCGGCGCGGAATGCCTGCTGCGCTGGCACAACGCGGAACTGGGCAACCCGTCACCCATGGACTTTATTCCCGTCGCCGAAGAGTCCGGGCTGATTATTCCTATCGGCCGCTGGGTGCTGCGCGAGGCCTGCCTGCAGGCCGTGCGCTGGCAATTGCAGGGGCTGCCGCTGATCCGCGTCGCGGTAAATATTTCCTCGCGACAGTTTGTCGGCGGCTCGGTGCTGTCCGCCGTGCAGCACGCACTGGAAGCCAGCGGTCTGACCCCGGGGCTGCTGGAACTGGAAATCACCGAGGGCCTGCTGCTGGACGACGCACCCCAGACCCGGCGCATTATCAGCATGCTCAAGAAGATCGGCGTGCGCCTGTCACTGGACGATTTTGGCACCGGCTACTCGTCCCTGAGCTATCTCAAGCGCTACCCCTTCGACGCGCTCAAGATCGACCGCACGTTTATCAACGACATCGGCAACGATCCCGGCGACGCCAACCTGGCGGCGGCAATCATCGCCATGGGTGACAGCCTGGGGCTGGAGGTTATCGGCGAGGGCATAGAAACCGACGTTCAGCTGGACGCCCTGCGCAGCCGCGGCTGCCGGCTGGGCCAGGGCTACCTGTTCAGCCCGCCACTGCCCGCGACGGGCTTTCAAGCCTGGTGGATGCAACATCGGCAGCCGGCCGCGATGGAGGAATCCGGTCTGGACTGACGCGTCCTCAGCGCCGCAGATAACGCACCCCGCACCCAGCGGTTGTTCCGCGCGACCCTATGCCGCTCTCGCCTTGCGCACCAACTCGTAGGCCGCCTGGATTTCCTGGGACTTCTCGGTGGCCAGTTTGAGCATGTCTTCCGGCACCCCGCGCGCGATCAGCTTGTCGGGATGGTGTTCGCTCATCAGTTTGCGGTAGGCGCGCTTGAGTTGCGCATCGCTGACATCGGCACTCACCCCCAGGGCCTTATAGGCGTCGGCGAGCCGATCCTGATGGGGTGCTGCCGCGTAGTCACCGTGGAAGCGGGACTGGGCACTGAACATGTCCAGCAGCCGCGCCAGCGCCGCGGGATTGACACCCAGGTAACCGGCGATGCGCTGCAGCAGG
>JAVEVZ010000006.1:0-28478 GCA_034004805.1 Spongiibacteraceae bacterium
CTGCGTGAGCTGACCGAACAGGGCAGCGCCGCACTGGCCAGCCCGGCGCCGGAGCGCCTGCTGCGCAACCTGCTGTTTTACGTGGCCGCCAGCACCGCCGACAGCCGCTATATCGCCGAGATCAAACGGGACTATGCGCTGGGCGACGCGCTGCCGGGCGCCGTCGATATCGACAGCGATATCGTCGAGACACCACGTCTGCAGCCGGCGCTGGCCGCGATACGCCAGCGTCTCGCCGACGCCGCCACCCAGCTCGACAGCATCAGCACGCCACAGCAGGTCATGCAGGTGGTGGGCGGACTCAAACCCAGCGTCGACGCCAGCGCCCTGCTGGGCCTCGCGACCACCAGCGGCGCCCTGCAGCAACTGCTGCTGCACCTGGCGCGGCTGGCCCAGACTGAAGCCACAGCCCTGGTTGCCGAGGCCCGCGCCGCGGCCACCCAGCTCCGCGAACACCTGGCCCAGCTGCAGCCCGAGGGGGTCGAGGAGGCGCCCAGGCCACTGTTCATGGACAGCGAAGAGGCCCAGGAAGCCCTGGATACCGCGGCCCATGCGGTACTGCGGGAGAGCCGCGGGAGCCTTGAGCACGCCAAGGAAGCAGTGATCGAATTCGTCGCCACTCAGTGGAACCACGACAGCATCCGCGACCTGCCGGCCCTGCTGGCCGAGGTGCGCGGCAGCCTGCAGCTGGCCCAGCACCCCCGCGCTGCGCAGGTCCTGCTCGGCTGCGAGCGCTATGTCCGCGAACAGCTGCTGGCGCCTGCGGGTGTGCCGGAGTGGCAGATGCTGGACACCCTGGCCGACGCCATCACCTCGGTGGACTACTACCTCGAGCGCCTCAGCGAAGACCCCGACACCGACAACGACGGCGTGCTGGGTGTCGCCGAGGACAGTGTTGCGCAGCTGGGCTATCCCGTGGTCCCGGATTATCCGCAGGCAGCGGCCGACGCCGACGCGGCGGATGACTCAGCGGGCCATGCATTCGAGCCGCCCACCGTTACCGACGAGGCCGACATCCCCGCGCTGAGCGACACGGTCACGGCGGACATGTCATTCCCGGAGCGCGCCGGCAGTGAAATAAGTGAAACAGAAGACGCGGCATACACCCTGGAGGACGCGGCGGGAGACGCGCCGGAGCCCGAGGCGCCCGCGCTCCCGGTGTACGCCGAGGACTACGCGCTGGCCGATTACGAGCCGGCGGCGGCCACCACGACAAGCGCTGAGAGCAGCGCGGACGCGGATGTCGACGCGCCCGACCCCGAAATTGTCGAGATCTTTATCGAAGAGGCGGGCGAGGTCCTCGAAAGCCTGGACGCCACACTGCCCGACTGGCAGAACAACTGGCACGACGACGAGGCACAGGCGGATATCCGGCGCGCGTTCCACACCCTCAAGGGCAGCGGCCGCATGGTCGGCGCCACCGATATCGGTGAGTTCGCCTGGGCCGTCGAAAACATGCTGAACCGGGTTATCGATGGCAGCCGCCAGCTGGATCAGGCGCGGGTCGATACCGTGCTGCAGGCGCGGCAACTGGCCGGGCCGCTGGTCGAGGCCTTCGCCACCGGGCAGCGCCCGGACATGCGCGAGGTCCAGGCGCTGATCGCCCGCGCCGAGGCCCTTGCCGAGCAGCAGAGCCCGGCGCTGGCGCCTGAACCCGACCACAGCGACCGCGCGGCGGCCGCCGCGACCGAGGCGGTCGAGCCCCCATTGATGACCGAGGTGTCCGAAGTCGCCGCAGACGGGGCAGGCGACGACGAAGACGCGGACGACGGCGACGACACCCTGCTGCTGGAGATCTTCGGCGGCGAGGCCAGCGCGCACCTCGAAGTGCTGGAGCATTTTATTGACCACGCCCGGAGCCTGGCGGGCCCGGCCGACCTGCACGACGACCTGCAGCGCGCCCTGCACACCCTCAAGGGCAGCGCCCACATGGCGGGCGTCAAGCCGGTGGCCGCGGTGGTGACACCGGTGGAAAGCATGATCAAGGAACTGCGCGCAGCCCAGCACCGCGCGGATTCCGAGATCATGGCCACCCTGATCCGGCTCGCGCAGTTTATCCGCGCCGGTATCGCCCAGCTGGAGGACGATCCCTACCGGCCCCTGCCGGGCGCCGACGACTTCCAGCTTGAGGTCGGCGAGCTTCATCAGCGCCTGCTGACCCACCTCGAACAGACGGAGGAGCTGGGCGCCGAGGCCGTGACGCAGCAGGCCATCACCCGCTTTCTCACCGATGCGGTGGAACAGCTGGCCGCCGTTGCCGACGACCTCGCCGAGTGGCACAGCGGCCGCCTCAGCGACGACCGTCAGCAGTCGCTGGCCACCACACTCGGCGAAGTGGTCGACCAGGCGGAAACCATCAACCAGCCGGCAATCGTCGAGCTGGCCAGCGCTCTGCAGTCCACCCTGCGCCAAGCCCACGAGCACGGCGCGCTGCCGGCGGGCCTGTTCGTGCTGGCGGAGGCGAGCTGTGAATCCCTGATCGACCAGCTCGACCGGCTCGCCGCCAACCAGCAGCCGCTGCTGGACCAGCACCTGCTCAACCAGCTGCAGGACTTCCGTTTCGGCCCCGGCGACGCAGACGCGCCCGCCGATACTGATACCGATGCCGGACCTCTGGCTGAGACTGACGACGCGGACCCTGCGTTCATCGGCGACGACAGCGCGGGGCACGCGCAGGAAGACGACAGCGAAGCGGCCAGTGACGGCGACTCGAACGACGATCAGGCACCGGAGGCCGTCGCCCCGTCTCTGCAGGCCATCGACGGCGCAGCGGAGCAGGAGATCGACGCCGCGCCGCCGGCGGATGAGGACCTAGACGCAGCGGATACCCTCGCGATAGAGACCGACGATTACCCGGCGCCACCGGTGCTCGACAGCGATGGCGAGCTGGCCGCGGCGATACCGCTCGCATCGGAAAACGGCCCGGACACCGTAATTTACGGGGTGGACGACACACCGGCCAGCCCGCCGCGCAGCGAATTCCAGCCGGCATTCGGCGCCTCGGACGACGATGACGACGATGACGACGACGGCGTGGACCAGGAAATCCTGGAGATTTTCCTCGAGGAGGCGGATGACCTGCTGGAGTCCATCGACGCGGCGGCCCACGCCTGGAGCGATGACCGCGACAACCGCATCTACCTCGAGGACCTGCA
The DNA here is from genome assembly GCA_034004805.1 of Spongiibacteraceae bacterium. Classification (GTDB taxonomy): domain Bacteria; phylum Pseudomonadota; class Gammaproteobacteria; order Pseudomonadales; family CAMLJR01; genus JAVEVZ01. Next base: position 3,156 of record JAVEVZ010000006.1, read on the forward strand.
GCGCCTGTTGCACACCCTCAAGGGTGGCGCGCGCCTGGCGGGTCTCACCGCGCTGGGCAACCTGAGCCACAATTTCGAGACCTTCCTGATCAATGCTGACCAGCGCGGTGCTGTGGTCGATGAGGCATTTATCGGCAAGGTCCTGGCCTACCAGGATCAGCTGCTCACCGGCGTCGAGGCCGTCAAGGCGGGCCACAGCGACACCGCCAGCGACCTGCCGACAACGCCCGAGGCCGATATCCCCGAGCCGTCCATGACGGACAGCGATGCGGACGATCATGCCGCGACCGCTGACGCTGCGCCTTTCGAGACAGGCGATGACGCGGACGACGCGCCGTCTGCCGCGCCGCAGTCTGCGCCCGCGCGCAGCAGCGACAATATCCTGCCCTTCGCCCGTCAGGCCGACAGCCAGGAAATGGTGCCCTTCACCGCACCCGCCCGGGAACTGAAGCCCGGCGACGCCAAGCCGGCGCTGGCGCCGCAGAGCCGCCGCGGCCCCCAGGAAGTCGTCAAGGTCTCCGCCCAGCTGCTGGAAGATCTGGTCAACCTGGCCGGCGAGACCAGTATTGCCCGGGGTCGCGCCGAGGAGCAGGTCAGCGAGCTGGTGTTCGCGCTGGACGAAATGCAGATCACCGTCGACCGCCTGCAGGAGCAGGTGCGGCGGCTGGATATGGAGACCGAAGCGCAGATCGTGTTCCGCCAGGAGCAGCTCAGCGAGGGCATGGAAGACTTCGACCCGCTGGAGTTCGACCGCTACTCGGTGCTCCAGCAGCTGTCCCGCTCGCTGCTGGAGTCCGCCTCCGATCTGGTCGATATCCGCAGCACCCTGGGCGAGCGCTCCCGCGACATGGAGACCGTGCTGGTGCAGCAGTCGCGCATCAACACCGAGCTCCAGGAAGGCCTGATGCGCTCGCGCATGGTGCCGTTCTCGCGCATGGTGCCGCGCCTGCGGCGCATCGTGCGCCAGGTCAGCGCCGAGCTGGACAAAAAGGTCGAGCTCTATATCGACAACGCCGAAGGCGAGCTGGACCGCAGCGTGCTGGAGCGCATCGTCGCGCCCCTGGAGCACATGCTGCGCAACGCCGTGGACCACGGCATTGAAAGCCAGGCGCAGCGCCGCGCGGCCGGCAAGCCGGAGGAGGGGACGATCGTCCTCAGCCTGGGCCGCGAGGGCGGCGAAGTCCTGCTGAAGCTGGCCGATGACGGCGCCGGTATCAACCTCGACGCGGTGCGCGACAAAGCCATAGAGCGCGGCCTGATGGACCGCAGCGCGCAGCTCAGCGACCGCGAGATCATGCAGTTCATCATGGCGGCGGGCTTCAGCACCGCGAGCCAGGTCAGCCAGATTTCCGGGCGCGGCGTGGGCATGGACGTGGTCGCCTCGGAGATCCGCCAGCTGGGCGGCTCGGTGGAGATCCAGTCCGAGCAGGGGCAGGGCACCACCTTCCTGGTGCGCCTGCCCTTCACCGTGTCCATCAACCGCGCGCTGATGGTCAGCGTGGCGGGCGACGTCTACGCCATACCGCTGAACACCATCGAGGGCATCGTGCGGGTCAGCCCCTTCGAGCTGGAGGCCTACTACCAGCCCGACGCGCCGCTGTTCGAATACGCTGGCCAGCCCTATCTCCTGCGCTATATGGGCTCGCTGCTGCACACCTCGGAAAAGCCCAACCTGGAAGGCCAGTCGATGCCGCTGCCGGTGCTGCTGGTGCGCGGCTCCGATCACTCGGTGGCGGTCCAGGTCGACAGCCTGCTGGGCTCGCGGGAAATCGTCGTCAAGAGCCTGGGGCCGCAGTTCGGCCTGGTTCAGGGCCTGTCCGGCGCGACCGTGCTGGGCGACGGCTCGGTGGTGGTGATCCTCGACCTGCTGGCCATGATCCGCGCCGATGCCTCTCATCTGCACCGCGACCTGCTGGGTCATCGCGACGACCGCGCCCTGGAAGACCGGCGCAGCCTGCTGGTGATGGTGGTGGACGACTCGGTGACGGTGCGCAAGGTCACCTCGCGCTTCCTCGAACGCCAGGGCATGGAGGTCTGGGTGGCCAAGGACGGCGCCGACGCCATGGCCCAGCTGCTGGAACAGGACCGGGTGCCGGACATCATGCTGCTGGATATCGAAATGCCGCGCATGGACGGCTTCGAGGTCGCCAGCCGGGTGCGCCACAACAGCCGCATGGAGACCATGCCGATCATCATGATCACCTCGCGCACCGGCGAGAAGCACCGCGAACGCGCGCTGTCTCTGGGGGTCAACCGCTATATGGGCAAGCCCTATCAGGAAGTTGCGCTGCTCGAGGCCATCCAGGAACTGACCGGGGTGACGCTGGAGATCAACTGACATGGCCAGCGATACACCGCAGGTGGTGGTGGTGGCGGACGAGGACCTGCACCGCCATACCCTTGCCAACGTGCTGCGCCAGGCGGGATTCCGGGTCGACCACGCGGTGGATGGCGCCGGCCTCGACCTGCTGCTGAGCCGCCCGGAGCTGCCCGCCATCGGCGCCTGGCTGATTGACCTGTGGGGCGCCGGGGACGAGGCGCGGGTCGCGCGCATTCTCGAAGCCTCGGACGCGCCGCTCATGTTCAACGAAGGCATGCCCGGCAACACCGACCCCTTCGCCATCGCCACCTGGCAGCGCCGCCTGGTGGACAAGACCGAGGAGCTGCTGGGCGACCCGCGCCAGTGGCAGGCCGGCGCCCAGGCGGTCGCGGATGTGTGGGTGCTGGCCGCCTCCATCGGCGGCCCCGAGGCGGTCAGCCGCTTTCTCAACGCACTGCCCGCAGGGCTGCCGTTGACCCTGGTCTACGCCCAGCATATCGACCCCCAGTTCGACGCCCTGCTGGCCGACAAGGTCGCGCGCAAGCAGCACTACCCGCTGCAGCTGTGCCGCGGCGCCCGCCAGCTGAGTCCGGGCCAGGTACTGGTGGTGCCCGCCGACCACCAGCTGCGCTTTCTGCCCTTTGACCGGGTGATCGAAACCCGCAAGGCCTGGCCGGGTCGCTACCAGCCCGCCATCGACCAGGTCATCGCCGAGCTGGCGCGCCTGTACCGGCAGCGCTGCCGCGTCATCGTGTTCACCGGCATGTGCGACGACGGCGCCATCGGCGCCCGCGTGGTGCAGGCCTGCGGCGGCGAGGTCTGGGTACAGAGCCCCGACAGCTGCGTCAGCCCGCAGATGGTGGAGGCCGCCCTGGCCACCGGCGCGGTCAGCCGCCAGGGCAGCCCCGAGGAATTGGCCGCCGCATTGACTATGCTGTACCCATCGCCCGCCGCCGGAACCCCTGCCGGGATCGCGGCCCGCACCAACGAGATATCGCCATGAATGCACGCCAGCTCAAGCCCAGCCCCCGCATCAACGAGATCGCCAGCCTGCTGGTGCCGGTCAACGGCAAGCTGCTGGTACTGCCCAATGTGACAGTGGCTGAAATCGTGCCCTACCAGGACCCGATGCCCGAAGACGACCGGCCCGGCTGGTATCTCGGGCGCCTGGACTGGCGCACCCAGTCGGTGCCGGTGGTGTCCTTCGAGGGCATCAACGACGAACCCTTTATCAGCGCCTCCCCCCACCGCCGGATCGCCATCCTCAACAACGTCACCGGCGACCCCGGCCTGCCGTTCTGCGCGCTGGTCACCGAGGGCGCACCGCGGCTGATGCGGGTAATGGCCGACGAAGTCCTGGACGACCCCGACGCCACCCCCGGCCCCGCCGAAGTCGCGCGCATCCTGGTCGCCGGCGAGCGCGCCAGCATCCCCGATGTGGCGTTTATCCAGCAGCAGGTCGCGGCGTTGCTCGGCGCCAGCCTGTAAGGCGCAGGCTGGCGTGGCCGTGCAGATCGCCGCCTCCAGACCCTGTCTGCCCACGGCCTGAGCGCCGGACGCTGCTTCAGTCGCCGCAATCCGGCACCCTATCAAGCTGAGGAAAACCCATCATGGTTCGCGGGTTTATAGATCCGGAAAAGCACGAGTGCTACCAGGCCGTTATCCATGTCGGGCGCGGGCCCGCAGCAACATTGCCGCAGGCCGGTGATAGCTGGGAGTGGACGGGGGTGCACTGGTTTGACGCCAGCCTCGACGAGGTGCCCGATACACCGCGCTGTTTCGTGGCGCTGGCGGTACTGGAAAGCATGGATTACCCGTCGCTCGCGCGGGTGCCTGGCGCGCTGCACAAACTCAAGGCCTGCGGCACGCTGCTGGGTGCGGTGGCTGTCGCCGGCGCTGAGCAGGCGGCGGCGCTGTATCGACTGTGGCAGGATCACAACGCCACGCTGGTGGGCCCAACACAGGATGAGCGCGCAGTGCCCATGATTGTCAGCGTGGAGGATCGCGCTGACGTCCGGGATGTATTGCGGTGGTGCAATATGTTCACCTATGCCCCGATGATGGTGTGCGCCGACTGGTTCGATATAAGAACCATTGGCAGTCAGGGCCATCCCGTGCGGCACCACCGGATCATCGCCGACGATTACCGGACTGCGCTGGATATGTTTGGGCGCCAGTCGCAGCAGGCGGGACCGGTTGTCATGACCTCACTCGTGGAATCCGCTTCGTGTATGCGCCTGGAGAGCATCAGCGAAATCGGAGAGGTGGTGGACCGCCACAACGGAAGTGAGCCGGTGATAACCGTGATCACCTGCATTCTGGCTGAGCACGACGACAGCACCACCGAGCTCCATTGGCTGGAGCTGCTATCCGACTGATCCCGTCGACCAATCCCGTCTAACGGCCCGGGCTGTCAAAACGGCTGCACCCGCCGCTCAGATGAAATCACCCCACCAGCTCTGCGCCAGTGTCAGCGCGGCGACCGGTGCGGTTTCGGTGCGCAGGATGCGCGGCCCCAGGCGCAGGCCCTGGAAGCCCGCGGCCCGGGCGGCGGCGACTTCGGCGTCGGAAAAGCCGCCCTCCGGGCCCACCAGCAGCGCCAGCCGCGCGGGGGCCGCGGCGTCCCTTGCTGCGCTGTCGATATCGGGGTGCAGCAGCAGGCGCAGGGTGGCGTCGCAGCGCGCCAGCCAGATATCCAGCGCCAGCGCCGGGTGCAGATCGGGCAGGGTGGCGCGGCCGGACTGCTCGCTGGCACTGACGAGGATCTGCTGCCAGTGCTGGTGTTTCTTCTGCTGGCGGCGGTCGTCGAGGCGCACCGCACAGCGCTCGGTCCACAGGGGCTGGATGGCGCTGACGCCCAGCTCGGTGGCTTTCTGCAGCACCCAGTCGAAGCGCTCGCCGCGGGAGACGCCGATGGCCAGCGTAGCGTGCAGGGGTGACTCGGTGGCGACGGGCGCGCTGTCCTCGATACGCAGCTGAACGCAACGCCTGTCGATGGCGGTGATCACGGCGCTGTAGTCGCGGCCATCGCCGTTGAACAGTTGCACCGCCTGGCCCTGCCGCGCACGCAGCACCACCGCCAGGTGATGGGCGGGCGCGTCATCCAGCTGCAGGTCCTGGCCGTGGGCCAGGGGCTGGGGAGTATAGAGTCGGGTGGTGCGCATGGCCGCGGATACTACGCCAGCGGCTCACACTCTGCATCATTGCAAATGGCCGGGGCGGGTCCCATAGTGAAGCGTCTCGCTACGAGCGCTTGAGCTGTCCACATGACCTACTGTCTGGGTATTGCCGTCGATGCCGGTCTGGTTTTTGCGTCGGATTCGCGCACCAACGCCGGCGTGGACCACGTCAACTCCTACCCCAAGATGTTCCACTTCACGGTGCCGAACCAGGCGTTTTTTGTCCTGCTCACCTCGGGTAACCTGGCGACCACGCAGGCCGTAGTGGAGCGCATCCAAAGGGATCTCGAAGACCCGGACGCCAAGAACAGTCTCGCCCAGGCCAGCGAAATGTCCGACGCCGCCCGCTATGTCGGCCACGTCAGCTACAAGGTCCGGCGCTACTACCAGGAGGGCGAGTCGGGGGAGAGCCACGCCTTTGACAGCTCGTTCATACTGGGCGGGCAGATCGCCGGCAAGCCGCACCAGCTCTATATGATCTACCCGCAGGGCAACTACATCCGCAACTCGCCCTACGCGCCGTTTCTGCAGATCGGCGAAACCAAGTACGGCAAGCCGATACTGGACCGCATCATCGAGCCCCGCACCAGCCTGGAGGCCGCGGCGCGCTGCGCGCTGGTGTCCATCGACAGCACCACCCGCTCCAACCTGACCGTGGCGCCGCCGATCGACCTGCTGATCTACGCCCGTGACGCCCTCCAGCCCGCCCAGATTCAACGCTACAAACTGAACTCCCCGTACTACGCCAGCCTGCGCAAGCACTGGGGTGAAGGGCTCAAGCAGCTGTTCGATGAACTGCCGCTCTTCGACTGGGAGAAAACCAGCGTCTGACCACGAGGCCATGCCATGAGCATTTTGGTGGGGATACGCCATTCGACGATCTATCGTTTCGACCGGCGCATATCCCTTGCGCCCCACCTCCTGCGGCTGCGGCCGGCACCCCATTGCCGCACCCCCATCGTCAGCTACAGCCTTGCGGTAAAGCCCGCGCAGCACTTCATCAACTGGATGCAGGACCCGTTCAGCAACTACCAGGCCCGGCTGGTATTTCCGGAGAAGACCAGCGAACTGGTAGTCGACGTCGACCTGGTGGCCGACCTCACTGTCTACAACCCCTTCGACTTCTTCGTGGAGGACTACGCCGCCCGGTTTCCGTTCCGCTACCGCGACACCCTGGCCCAGCAGTTGTCGCCGTTTATGCAGGCCGGCAAATGGGGCCCCCTGTTCAACGCCTGTCTCGCGGATATTCCCCGGGACGAAACCCCCATCATCGACTTTCTGGTGGCGGTCAATCAGCAGGTCTACCGCGATGTGGCCTACACCCTGCGCATGGAGCCCGGGGTGCAGACCCCCGAGGAAACCCTCGCCAAAGCACTGGGCTCCTGCCGCGATTCCGCCTGGCTGCTGGTGCAGCTGTTGCGCCGCCTGGGGCTGGCGGCGCGCTTCGTGTCGGGCTACCTGGTGCAGCTGACCGCCGACCAGAAATCCCTGGACGGCCCCAGCGGGCCGGAGGCTGACTTCACCGACCTCCACGCCTGGGCCGAGGTCTATGTGCCCGGCGCCGGCTGGCTGGGACTGGACCCCACCAGCGGCCTGTTCGCCGGCGAAGGGCATATCCCGCTGTGCTGCACGCCCCTGCCCCTGGACGCAGCGCCCATCAGCGGCGCCATCGAGCCCTGCGAGGTCGAGTTCAGCCACAGCAACGAGGTGACGCGGCTGCGCGAGGACCCGCGGGTCACGCGGCCGTTTTCCGACCAGGACTGGGGCCATATCGACGCCCTGGGCGAGCTGGTGGACGAGCGCCTGGCGGCCGGCGATGTGCGCCTGACCATGGGCGGCGAGCCCACTTTTGTGTCCATCGACGATGTGAAATCCGCGCAGTGGAACACCGACGCGGACGGACCCGAGAAGCGCCGCCTGGCGTTTGCGTTAAGTCAGCGGCTCAAGGCCCACTTCGCGCCCCAGGGACTGACCCATTACGGCCAGGGCAAGTGGTACCCCGGCGAGGAGCTGCCGCGCTGGCAGTATTCCCTGTACTGGCGCCGCGACGGCCTGCCCCTGTGGCGGGGGCCCGCGGACCGGGCCGACCACGACGCCAGCCCCGAGCAGGCGCGAATGCTGCTGCAGCGCCTGTGTGACAGCCTGGGGCTGCCGGACAAGGCCATCCAGCCGTGCATGGAGGACCCGTTTTACACCCTCTGGCAGGAGGGCCGGCTGCCGGTGGACGAGGTGGCGGAGGCCTCCAGCAAGGACATCGCCCAGCGCACCCTGGCGCATTTGCTGGACGGCGCCCTCGAACACCCGGCGGGCTACTGCCTGCCCCTGGCTATCAACCCGGTAAGCAAGCGCTGGCAAACCTGTCTGTGGCGGTTCCGCCAGGGCGCACTTTACCTGCTGCCCGGCAACTCCCCGGCCGGCCTGCGCCTGCCCCTGGCCAGCCTGTCGGTGCAGGAAAAAAACGACCTCTTTGAGGTGTTCGACGCCGACCCGTTCGCACCCCACCCGGCGGAGATCCAGCCCCGCACCGAGGCCGAACACGCGGCGCTGCCGAAAATGCAGATCCACACTGCGCTGGTCACCGAGGTCCGCGACGGCTATCTCTACGCCTTCATGCCGCCGCTGGCGGAACTGGACGACTACGTGGCCATCACCGATGCCCTGGGCCAGGCCGCCGCAGACCTGGACCTGCCGCTGCGCATCGAGGGCTACCCGCCGCCCGCGGATCCGCGCCTGATCAAGCTGGCGATCACCCCCGATCCCGGGGTGATCGAAGTGAATATTCACCCCGCCGCAAACTGGCGCGAACTGCGGCACACCACGGAAACCCTGTACGCGCTGGCGCGGGAGAGCCGGCTCGCCACCGAGAAGTTCATGCTGGACGGCCGCCACACCGGCACCGGCGGCGGCAACCATGTCACCCTGGGGGGCGCCAGCGCCGCCGACAGCCCCCTGCTGCGCCGGCCGCATCTGCTCCGCAGCCTGCTGACCTTCTGGCAGCACCACCCCAGCCTGTCCTACCTGTTCAGCGGCGCGTTTATCGGCCCCACCAGCCAGGCCCCCAGGGTCGACGAAGGCCGTATCGAGCGCCTCTACGAACTGGAAATCGCCTTCGCGCAGTTGCCGGAGGGGGACAGCCCCTCGCCGTGGCTGGTGGACCGCCTGCTGCGCCATCTGCTGGTGGACCTGACCGGCAACACCCACCGCAGCGAGTTCTGCATCGACAAGCTGTACTCCCCCGACACCGCCACCGGGCGGCTGGGCATACTCGAATTCCGCGCCTTTGAAATGCCGCCCCACGCGCGTATGAGTCTGGTGCAGATGCTGTTGCTGCGGGCCTGCGTGGCGCTGTTCTGGGACCGGCCCTATACCCACAAGCTGGTGGACTGGGGCCACGCGCTGCACGACCGGTTTATGCTGCCCCACCACCTGTGGCAGGACTTCCGCGAAGTGCTGGGGTTTCTGGACCAGCACGGCTACCCCTTTCAGGAACACTGGTTCGCGCCGTTTATGGAGTTCCGCTGCCCGCGCATCGGCCAGCGGACCCTGGGCGACTACCACCTGGAGCTGCGCCACGCCCTCGAACCCTGGTATGTACTGGGCGAGGAAACCGCCGGCGGCAGCACCGCGCGCTATGTCGACTCCTCCGTGGAGCGGCTGCAGGTGCAGCTGCGCGGCGCGCCGTCGGAGCGCTTTGTGCTGACCTGCAACGGGCGGCCCATCCCGCTGGCAGCCACCGCCGAGGAGGGCTGTCAGGTGGCCGGCGTGCGCTACCGCGCCTGGCAGCCATATTCGGCGCTGCACCCCGGCATCAAACCGCATACGCCCCTGATTTTCGATCTGTTCGACACCTGGTCGGGGCGCTCACTGGGCGGCTGCACCTACCACGCCATGCACCCGGGTGGCCGCAACTACGAGCACGCGCCGGTCAATGCCCTGGAGGCCGAGGCCCGGCGCATCAACCGCTTCCAGAATATCGGCCACAGCCACGGCACCCGCATCGATCCGCCCCTGGTGGCTAGCGGCGGGCGCTTCTATGCCGGGGCGCCGCCCCGGGGTGACGCCCCGACGCCGGGGCGGGTCAATGTACACTACCCCCACACACTCGACCTGCGGTTTGACAGTTGACCATGCCTCTGGAGCTCACTCGCCCCGCCGCGACCGGCACGCAGCTGCTGCCCGGCTACCTGCCCATGGCGGGCGCCTACGACGAAATGGTGGACGCCAACGGCCGGGTGCGCCCGCACTGGGAAGCCTTCGCCAGCTTTCTCGACGAGCGGGCGCCGGGGGCTCTGGCGGCGGTGCAGCGCGAGGCGCTGCGCCGGCTCAAGGAGCAGGGGGTTCACTACCACGTCTACGACGACCCCGAGGGCATGCGCCGCCCCTGGCAGCTGGACCCGCTGCCGCTGCTGCTGGCGGAAACCGACTGGCAGCCGCTGGAGGCGGGTCTGGCCCAGCGCGCGCGGCTGTTCAGCCTGCTGCTGCAGGACCTCTACGGTCCGCAGCGGATGCTGCGCGAGAAGTTGCTGCCCTACGAGCTGATCTACCGCCACCCCGAGTTTCTGCGCCTGGCCCGCAACACCGCCATGTCGCCGCTGACCCTGTTCGCCTCGGACATGGCGCGCGGCCCCGACGGCCAGTGGTGGGTGCTGAGCGACCGCGCCCAGGGGCCGTCCGGTGCCGGCTATGTGCTGGAGGCGCGGATGATCACCAAGCGCGTGCTGGGAGCGAGCCTCAGCGATTACGCCATCGCGCCCCTGGCCCAGTTCTTTTCCCACTTCAAGCGACACCTGGCGACGCTGGCGCCGGACGCCAGTCGCGAGCCCACCATCGCGCTGCTGTCCTCCGGCATCGGCAACGAGGTCTATTTCGAACACGCCTATATGGCCGCCCAGCTCGGCATCACCCTGGTCCAGGGCGACGACCTCACGGTGCGCCAGGGCAAGGTCTACCTCAAGACCGTCGACGACCTGCGCCAGGTAGATGTGCTGATACGCCGGGTCGACTCCAGCTACTGCGACCCCCTGGCGCTGCGCGCGGAGTCCATGCTGGGGGTCCCCGGCCTGCTGCAGGCCCAGGCCCTGGGCAAGGTCGGCATGGCCAACCCCATCGGCAGCGGCATCCTGGAGTGCCCGGCCCTGCTGCCGTTTCTGCCCGGGCTGGCCAAGGCCCTGCTGGGCGAGGAGCTGCTGCTGCCCAATGTCGCGACCTGGTGGTGCGGCCAGCCTAAAGAGCTGGCCCATGTGCTGGAGCGGCTGCCCGCTCTGGTGATCAAGCGCACCGACCGCGCGGGCGGGGTCGTGTTTGCCGACCAGCTCAGCAAGGCGGCGCTGGAGCGGCTGCGCGCCACCATTCGCGCCGAGCCCTGGAATTACCTGGGCCAGGAGCGGGTCAGCTTCTCCACCGCGCCGACCCTGGCGGGCGGTGGCGGCGCGCTGGAGCCGCGCAACCTGATCCTGCGCACCTTCCTGGCGGGCAACGGCGAGCATTACGACGTGATGCCGGGGGGCCTGACCCGGGTCGCGCCCAGCACCGGCACCCTGCTGGTCAGCTCCCAGGGCGGCAGCTGGTCCAAGGACACCTGGGTACTGCGGGAGCGCGGCAGTATGCGCGACGCGCTGCGCCTGCACCCCGCCGGCCAGCGCCGCACCGCCCCCGCCGTGCTCACCAGCCGCGCCGCGGAAAACCTGTTCTGGTCGGCGCGCTACCTGGAGCGCTGCGAAGCCCTGCTGCGCCTGGTGCGCTCCTATATGGGCAGCCTCGAGCTGTACAACGACTACGGCTACCAGGAGGACACCCAGGTCCTGTCCCAGTTGCTGCCCCTGCTGCGCGCCTACGCACCGACCGATACCGACACCGATGCCGCAACGCATGCAGACACGGTCTGGGACTATCCCCAGCTCAACCGCCTGCTGCTGGCACGCGAGTTGCCGGGCAGCCTGGTCAGCAATCTGCATCGCGCGCTGGACGGGGCCTACACGGTGCGCGACCTGTGGCCGGTGGACAGCTGGCGGGCGCTGGAAGAAATCGAAGCGCTGGTGGAATACGCCGAAAAGAACCGCAGCGTGGTATTGCTCGAACAGGTCCTGCAACGCATGCTCAACGCGGTCCTGGCGTTCTGGGGCGCCGCCCAGGAGAGCCTGGCGCTGACCCAGGGCGGCCTGTGGCTGCACCTGGGCCGACGCATCGAGCGGGTGCACGGCATGTTGAGCAACACCGCGGCTTTCTGCGAGCAGCTGCCCGGCGGGGACGATCCGGCGCGCGCGCTGGAGGCCCTGCTGGACGCCAACAGCTGCGTGGTCAGCCACCGCCGGCGCTACGGCAGCGAGCTGTCCCTGGCCACGGTGTGGCTGCATCTGCTGCTGGAGCCCACCAACCCCCGCAGCCTGCTGTCTCAGCTGGAGGGCTTCGGCAACCTGCTGCGCTACCTCAATCCCACGCCTTTGCAGGGGCTGTCGGAGGCCCAGCGCCGGTTGCTGGGCATCACCACCCCGCTGCAACTGGCCAGCGTGAAAGACTGGAACACGGCCGAAGAGTGCCGTGAACGCCTGGCACCTTTACTGCGTCAACTGGCCGAGCAATTGGCCCAACTGGGGTCCAACCTTGAGCACCGCTACTTCCAGCACACCCAGCCCTTCACCCAGCTCGGCTGATCCTGTTTCGGGCAGCGCTGGCGCGGGACGATTGCTGCGGGTCCACCACCGGACCCGCTACCGCTATCAGCATTCGGCGTCCCAGGGCTACAACCTGGCGTGGCTGACGCCGCGGGCCATGCCCGGCCAGCAGTGCATTGAAACCAGCCTCCGCGTCGAGCCACTGCCGCGGGGCCTGGGCAGTCGCAGCGATGGCTACGGCAACACCCTGCATTATTTCGAGATCCACAAGGCCCACAACCGGTTGAACGTCAGCAGCGAGGCCACCGTGCGGCGCTGGCCGGCACCCGACCTGAGCGCCATCACCACGCCCTGGGAGCAACTGCGCAGCGCGGACTGGGTGGCGGCGCCCGGTGATCTGCCGCCCCGGGAGTTCAGCTACCCTTCGCCACTGATCGACAGCCACCCCGAGATCACCGCCTATGCGGCCCAGAGCTTCACCCCCGGCCGCGGGCTGGGCGATGCGCTGCTGGCCTACAACCGCGGCCTGCACGCCGATTTCCACTACCAGCCCGGCGCCACCTCGGTGGAAACCCCGGTGGCCGAGGTGTGGGAGAGCCGCAGCGGGGTGTGTCAGGACTTCGCGCACCTGGCCATCGCCGGTCTGCGTGGGCTGGGCCTCGCGGCAGCCTATGTGAGCGGCTATGTACTGACCCGCGATCCCTCCGACAAGATTCCCAATCAGGGCGGCGACGCATCCCACGCCTGGTATGCGGTATACGTGCCGGCGCTGGGCTGGCTGCAGCTGGACCCCACCAACAACCTGGTGGTGGGGGATGCTCACATCGTCCTCGCCATCGCCCGGGACTACAGCGACGTGCCGCCGGTCAAGGGCCTGTGCTACGGCGGCGGCACGCACAAGCTCGAGGTTTCGGTGAGCGTCGAAGTCATCGCGGAGGATGCCCATGAGCATTGACTGGAAGCACTACGACGTCGCCGGCCTGTACGACGAAATGATCGACAGCAAGGGCCGGCCGCGCCCCGAAGCCCGACTGCTGGCTGACTACCTGGCGACCCTGGACGCGGACGAGCTCAACCAGCTCAAGGCCAGCGCCGATCTCGCCATCAAGGAAATGGGGGTCACCTTCACGGTGTACAGCCAGGAGGACGGCTCCATCGACCGCCAGTGGCCCTTCGACATCGTGCCGCGGGTCATCGCCAAGCGCGAGTGGGACCAGGTCGAGGCCGGCCTCAAGCAGCGGGTGCAGGCGCTCAACCTGTTTATCGACGACCTCTACCACGACCAGAAGATCGTCAAGGACAAGATCTTTCCCAAGGCCCTGCTCAGCAAATCCAAGAACTTCCGCCCGCAATGCGTGGGCATGAATCCGCCGCTGGGCATCTGGGCCCATATCTGCGGCTCGGACCTGGTGCGCCACAGCGATGGCCAGATGTATGTGCTGGAGGACAACCTGCGGGTGCCGTCGGGTGTCTCCTACCTGCTGGAGAATCGCCAGGTCATGAAGCGGGTGTTCGCCGATTTGTTCGGCGACTGCAATATCATGCCGGTGGACGACTACCCCTCGCAGCTGTTCGACACCCTGGCGGCCCTGTCACCGCGCCCCGCGGATTACCCACAGGTGGTGATACTGACCCCCGGCATCTACAACTCCGCCTATTTCGAACACGCCTATCTGGCGCAGCAGATGGGCTGCGACCTGGTGGAGGGCCGGGACCTGGTGGTCGAGGCCGATGACTGCGTGTACATGAAGACCATCAGCGGCCTGGCGCGGGTGGATGTCATCTACCGGCGCATCGACGATCTGTACCTGGACCCGGAGGCGTTCAACCCCGACTCCGCCCTGGGGGTGCCCGGCCTGATGCGGGCCTGGATCGCCGGCAATGTGGCCCTGGCCAACGCCCCCGGGGCGGGGGTCGCCGACGACAAGGTGGTCTACACCTATGTCCCGGATATCATCCGGTACTACCTCGACCAGGCGCCGATCATCCCCAATGTGCCCACCTGGCGGTGCATGGATGACGACGCCCGCAGCTATGTGCTGGAGCACCTGGACGAGCTGGTGGTCAAGCCCGCCAACGAGTCCGGCGGCTACGGCATGATGATCGGCCCCGCCGCCACCAAGAAGGAGCGCGCCCAGTTTGCACGGCTGATCAAAGCCGACCCGCGCAACTACATCGCCCAGCCGACCCTGAACCTGTCCACCGTGCCGACCCTGGTGGACGGTACCCTGGCGCCGCGCCACGTGGACCTGCGGCCCTTTATCCTGTCCGCCGACCAGATCCAGGTGACCACCGGCGGACTGACCCGGGTGGCGCTGCGCAAGGGCTCGCTGGTGGTGAACTCATCCCAGGGCGGGGGCAGCAAAGATACCTGGATCATCGACACGGAGGGCTGAGCCATGCTGCCGACGCGCCCCGCCCGCACCCCCACGTCCACCCGGAGGACGACGCCATGATGCTAGCCAGGGTCGCCGAGAACATTTACTGGATGGCGCGCTATCTGGAGCGCGCGGAGGATCTGGCGCGGCTGATCAAGGTCAACGCCAACCTGACGCTGGACCTGCCCAAGGGTCTGTCGCCGATCTGGGGCCAGCTGATCGCCATCACCGGCGCCGAGGACGACTACGCCAGCAGGGACTACAACGAGCAGTCGGTGCTGCGCTTTCTGATCAGCAATCAATCGCCCCTGTCGCTGCTGTCCTGCGTCAGCAGCGCCCGCGAAAATGCCCGCACCGTGCGCGACGTAATGCCCCGCGAAGTGTGGGAGGCCATCAACACGCTCTATCTCCAGACCCGCGAGCGCCAGCAGCAGGCCATCAGCAAGCGCGGCCGCTTCGATTTCCTGGTCAGTGTGATCGAGCAGTGCCAGATGATCGCCGGCATCCTGGCCGGGACCATGAACCGCGACGAGGGCTACACCTTCCTGCGCATCGGCCGCTACCTCGAGCGCGCCGACATGACCAGCCGCATCATCGATATCCGCTCCGCCAACCTGGTGCCGGACGCGACCCTGACCCAGACCACCTACGACAACCTGCAATGGATGAGCGTGCTCAAGTCACTGACCGGCTACCAGATGTACCGGCTGGAGATGCAGACCCGGATCCAGCGCCGCGAGGTCCTGCGCTTTCTGTTCCAGTCCCAGTTCTTTCCGCGCTCCATCGGCCACTGCATGAGCCGGCTGCAGGAACTGCTGTCCACCCTGCCCAACCACGAGCGGGTTCTGGTCGCCACCCACCGCATCAAGCGCCAGCTCGACAACGCCGATCTCGCCAAGCTCAAGCAGACCGAGCTGCAGTTGTTCATCGACCAGCTGCAGGTGGGGTTTGGCGGGATCCACGATGACCTGGTGGAGGTGTTCTTCAGCGGCCTGGGTGCCGCCAAAACGCTGCACCCGGCCCAGCACCAGGAGCAGACCGGCTGAGCCGGGGCGCACCGCGACCCGGTCACGGTATCGCGACGCCGTTTGGCAGTTGACACACCGTCGACTATGTTTAGGACAGCGTCCTGTGCCGGCTCCGGCGCGGCAAATCACGGCTATCGGGAAGTCATTATGCTCCGCCTTCACCCCTGTCAGCGACTGCGGCCGGTACTCTGCGCGCCACTGCTGGCGATGCTGGCGACCGTGGCTGAGGCACAGCCGCAGCCCCTCGACCAGCGTTTTTCCTGGGCCGGCTTCGGCACCCTGGGAGTCGTCTACAACGACACCGACGACATGCAGTTTGTCCGCGATCTCAACCAGCCCAGCGGTCCCGCCGGGGAATGGAGTACAGAGCCCGACACGCTGCTGGGCCTGCAGGCGCGCTACCGCTTCACACACAAGCTGGACGCCACTGTGCAGCTCGTGAGCCGCTATACCTATACCAGCAGCTACGCACCGCAGGTCACTTGGGCCAACCTCAAGTACAGCCCCAATGCCGGCATGGATCTGCGCCTGGGCCGCATGGGCTGGGACATCTATATGCTGTCCGACAGCCGCAACGTGGGCTATTCCTACCTCTGGGTGCGGCCACCGCTGGAGTATTTCGGCTTGCAGCAGATCTCCCATATCGACGGTGCCGACGCGGTGTTTCGCGGCGAACTGGCAGGCGGGCTGGCGTGGCTGAAGGTCTACGCGGGCCTCGCCGACGAGGAGCTGCCCTCGCTTGGCAGCAGGAACTACGATCTCAAGGGCAGCGAGGTATACGGCGCACACATCAACTACCAGACCCGCCACTGGTGGTTCCGGGTCGGCTATGCCAACGCCACCCTGGACCAGGAGCTGGACTCCCTGGAACCGCTGCTCACCGGTCTCAACGCCACCGGGCTGCCATCGGCCGCGGCGGCCGCCGACGAACTGGGGCTGGAGGGCGCCGAGATCAGGCAGTGGACCGCGGGTGTGGTCTACGAGCGCGGCGCCTTTCTGTCGCAGCTGATGTTCGACCACTCCACGTCCGACTCGCTGACCTTTCCCGATCATCAGTCCTGGTACTTCCTGCTCAGCTATCGCGTCGGCGAATTCACGCCCTACGTCTCCATCGCACAGACCGACGCCAGCCGCGATACCGTGGACACCGGGCTCGCCGGCTTCGCGCCGCAGCTGGATGCCGCCGCGCAGGCCGCCGCTGAAGCAAGCCTTACCGACCAGCGCAGCGTGGCCATGGGTGTGCGCTACGACTTCATGCCCAAGCTGGCCCTGAAGCTGCAGATCGACCAGCTCGACGCCAAAAACGGCCGCAGCATGCTGGTGCGCAACCCCGAGCCGGACTGGGATGGCAAGGCGACCATCTTCAGCGCAACGCTGGACTTTGTGTTCTAGGGCCATGATGCGACAGCTATTGTTAGCCATTATCGCCAGCCTGTTGCTCGGCAGCCTCTGCGCCGCCGACATCGTGGTGGTGGTCAACCCCGACAGCGGGGTCGAGAGCCTGAGCCAGGACGACGCCATCAATATTTTTATGGGCCGCTACAAACAGCTGCCCTCGGGGATCACCGCGCTGCCCGTGGATCTGCAGCAGGCGCGCGCGGCGTTCTACCAGAAGCTGGTGGGCAAGACCCTCGCCGAGATCAATTCATACTGGGCGCGCCTGGTGTTCTCGGGCCAGGGCTCACCGCCGCGCCAGCTGACGAGCGCCGAAGAAGTGATAGACGCAGTGAGCAACAACCGCGGGGCGATTGGTTATCTGGATCGCCAGTACGTCGATGACCGGGTCAGGGTCGTCCTCGCATTCACTCCGTAGATAAGACGGATATCCAGGCTTATCGATGCTCAGGTTACTCCGTACGCATCTCGCGCTGCGCAGCGCGGCGCTGGTTCTGTTGATCGTCGGCAGCGTCGGCCTCGTGTTTCTGTCCGTGGCCACGCACATCACGGAGAAGGCCGAGCGGGAACGCCAGACCGCGCGCCTGAATGAGCTGCTGGATACCGTCGAGAGCACCGCCAGTATCGCGGCGTTCCTGGGCGACCGGCAGCTGGCATCGGAACTGGTGCGCGGCCTGCTGAAAAATCGCACCGTGGCCGGCGTGACGATTCGCGCCGGGGACGTGTTGCTCGCCAGCGCCAGTGAAGCCGCCGATGATGCCGCCGGCCTGAGCACCATCCAGCGCGAGGTGCGCTCGCCGTTCAACCCGGCCGAGACCGTGGGCACTATCAGCCTGCTGCCCAATGAGGCTGAAATTCACAGTGAAGTGGAGTCGGCCTCCCGGTTCATTACTTTGCTGCTGGCGGTGCAACTGCTCTGTATCGGCGTGGGCGTGGTCCTGGTCGTCGTGCAGTTGATCACCCGGCCCATACTGAAAATCTCCCGCCGCTTGCACAGTCTGCGCGCCGAAAGCGGCGACAAACTGACGTCGCCCCGGGGCAATGAACAGGACGAAATCGGCCGCCTGGTTCGCGACGTCAACGCGCTGATCGATTATCTGATCAATATCCTCGACAAGGAGCGCACGCTGCGTATCCAGCGGGAAATGGACGAACGCCAGTTCCAGACCATTTTCGAGAACGCGGAGACCGGCATATTCCTGATCGATGAAACCGGCACACTGCTGTCCTGCAACCCTGCTTTCAAACGTATTTTCGGTTTGTCGCAGTACGACTCACCGGAACGCAGGCAACTGCAGTTGGCCGGGCTCGTCGGCAGTTCGCGGGAGGATATGCAGCACCTGATAGACCAGTGCCTGGACAATGGCCGGGCCAACAGCCAGGACATCGCCCTCCCGGACGCCGGCGGCAATAGCAGAACCTGGATCAATGTCGTGCTCAGCGCAGTGGAGAATTCTCGCCTGCAGGGCGTGGTCAACGACATCACCGAGCGCAAGCTGGTGGAGGAGACCGCCACCGAACTGGCCACTACCGATCCACTGACGGGGCTGCTCAACCGGCGCGGTTTTGAGCTCAGGCTGGAGGCCATGATCCAGCTCTGCCGCCGCGACGCAAGCCACGGCTTTGCGCTGCTGATGCTGGACCTGGACCTGTTCAAGGCGATCAACGACACCTACGGCCATCAGGCGGGAGATGCCGCGCTGGTTCATATCGCGACCATTCTCACCCGCAGTCTGCGCAAGACCGACGTTATCGCGCGTCTGGGTGGCGACGAGTTTGTGGTGTTGCTGGACGGCATGCAGGCCCCGCAGAGCATCGCGCTCACCGTGGAAAAACTGCTGGCCCAGATGGACGCGCCCATTCCCCTGGGCGGCGGCATTGAGGCGCAGTTGGGGCTCAGTATCGGCGTGGCTGTGTTTGCTCGGGACGCCAGTGATATCAGCAGCCTGCTGGAGGCCGCGGACCAGGCGATGTACGCCGCCAAGCAGGCGGGCCGCAATACCTACCGGTTCCACACGCCGCCGCCGGGCGAATAGCATCCCGGCAGCGGGCCCGGACAACCCTCAGGCTTCGGCTTTGCGCGCCGCCTTTACCGCGGGCCGCTCCGCTATCCGCGCCAGATAGTCCTGCAGCGGTTGCAGGGCGCTGATATCCACGCCGGTATAGGGGGCCCAGCCGGCCACCGTGAACAGGTAGGCATCGGCGGCGCTGAAATCCTTGCCGGCCAGGTAGGGCTGGCGGGCCAGTTGCGCCGACACCCAGCCAAGTTTTTTTACCAGCGCTTGAATAAAGGCGCCTTTGGCGGCGGCATCCAGCGCCGGATTGAACAGCGGCGAAAAGGACTTGTGGATCTCGCTGCTGAGATAGTTCAGCCATTCCATCACCTGGTAGCGCGCCAGGGTCCCCGCCGCCGGCATCAGGTCACGGCGCTCGGCGGTATCGCAGATGTACTGGGCAATAACCGGCCCTTCGGTGAGGTACTCGCCGCTGTCGAGCTGCAGCACCGGCACCGAGCCCTTGGGATTGATGGCGAAGAAATCCTCGCCGCCGGCGGTCTGGTGCCTGCCCAGATCGACGCGCTCCAGGTCGTAGGGCAGACCGGTTTCGCACAACAGAATATGGGGCGCAAAAGAACACGCGCCGGGAGAGTAAAACAGCTTCATAAAAGTGCCTCCGACAAGGTGGTACAGCAGGATGGAAAACCGTCGCACAACGCTATGCCGCCGCGCGCATTAACACAAGCGTCGGCGGTTGGGTGGAGCTGCACTGACCCGATCTACAGCGCCTGGCTCCACTGGATATCGCGCTGCAGACTCAGGGTCCGCCGCTCGGAGTGGTAGGCGTGCAGCACCCGTATCCGGCCCGCGCAGTGGCGCGCGAGATCGCCCAGCTCAGCCGCGGGCAGGCGGTACTGCAGATGGTCCTGATAGGCGATGGTGTCCAGCGCCAGCGTTGCGAGAAATGTCTCGCGCACCCGCAACTGCACCACATACCCGGCGGAGTACTGACTGGCGTGCCAGGCCCGCGCTATCTGCGCGGCATATTGCGCATCGCGCTTGAGGTAGCAGTGCGCCTGGTTGGGAAAATCGACCCCCAGCCGACGCCAGCCCGAAGCAATGACCACCGCCAGGTTCGCAGGGCCGATGGCGGCGTACACAGTTCGGTGCTTCATAGCGTGACTGCTCCTGCACTCGCGCCGTACGGAATCGACGCTTCACGGCGATTGACCGGTACCACGGCGCGGCTGTCCCGGCCCGGCCTGCACGCCGCATGGGCGGCAGGCTCCGCAGCTTCCCCGGCCACGGGCAGAGCCGTGAGCGCCGGCACAATCGCGCCGGCGCGAACCTGCTGCCAGACCATCAGCACGGCAATCAGCAAGCCCAGGCCGGCCAGCACGCTGCGCCGGCGCTGCTGACGGCGGCGCCGCAGCTCCCAGTGTTCAACAATGCGGTTCATGCGATGCTCCCGATGGGTGGTGACGGGAGCTATTTCAGCGCAACAAACCGGCAACCCCGGGGCATTATCCGGGCAGGGTGGTGCGCAATTGTGGCGAATGGTGGCGCAGTCTTCTCAGGCGCGGCGGTTGCAGGCATAGTGGTGCCACGCCCAGCCGGAGACCGACGCGTGTCGCGCCGTATCGCCATCGTAGAAGACGAGTCCAGCATCGCCGAGAATTACCGCGACGCCTTGCAACGCCTGGGCTATCAGGTCGCGCTGTACCGCGAGCGCAGCGAAGCGATGGAGGCCTTCGCCCGCCGCCTGCCGGACCTCGCCATCGTCGATATCGGTTTGGGGGAGGAGGTCGAGGGCGGCTTCGACCTGTGTCGCGAGCTGCGCAGCCGAGCGCCGGCTCTGCCCATCGTGTTCCTCACCGCCCGCGCTGAGGAGTTCGACGTGATCTCCGGCCTGCGCCTGGGCGCCGACGACTACCTCACCAAGGACATCAGCCAGGCCCAGTTGCTGGCGCGTATCGTCGCGCTGTTCCGGCGCGTCGATGCGTTCGCGCAGCCGGTACAGCAGGAGCAGCATATGGCGCGCGGCTCGCTCAGCATTCATCGCGAGCGCATGACCGTGCACTGGCGCGGCCAGCCGTTGCCGTTGACTGTCACCGAATTCTGGATCGTCGATGCGCTGGCGCGCCACCCCGGCCACGTCCGGAATCGCGAGCAGCTGATGGACGCCGCCAACGTGGTGCTGGACAACCACACCATTACCTCCCATATCAAACGCATACGCCGCAAGTTCACCGAGCTCGACCGGGATTTCGACGCCATCGAAACCGCCTACGGCATGGGCTATCGCTGGCGGGCGACCCTGCCGTGAGCCTGCGCCGCCAGCTCCTGCTGTTGAGCCTGTTGTTGCTGAGCGTGCCCTGGGCCGGGTGCCAGTTTCTGCGCGAAACCGACGCAGTGCTGCGCCAGAGCCAGACCCAGGCGCTACTCGCCACCGCCCAGGCGGCGTCGGCGGTACTCAGCGCCGAGCTGAGCGAGCTGCTGCCGGCACAGGGCGCCGCGTCGCAACGCAGCATTTATTTCCACCCCCTGGCGGGGCCGGTGCTGGTGGATGGCTATGCGGAGGAGTGGGCGGACATCCCAGGCCGGACCCTGACGGGCACCGGCGCGCTGCAACTGAGCTGGCAGGCCGGGATTCACCGCGACCAGCTGGCCCTGTATATCCGGGTGCGGGACGACAGCGTGGTCCACTTCAGCCCCGCGCGCTCCACGTTCGGCAATGGCGACCGGGTGCAGCTGCTGCTGGGTGACGGCCGCCGCGTGGACCTCGGCAGCAGCGCGCCCGGCGAACTGACCGCCACTTATCGCGCCGACGGCGAGGTCAAGAGCGAGGGCCGCATCCGCGGCTACTGGCAGGACACCGCCGACGGCTATGCCATCGAGTTGACAATGCCCCGCAGCCTTACCGCGCAGCGCCTGGCCCTGGTGGCCATCGATGAACGGCCCGCGGAGACCGGCGACAGTCCGCAGCGACTGGCCAGCGCGCCCCGGCCGGTCAGGATCGTGTATCCGTCATCTGCGCTGGAAGCGCGGCTGGAGCTGTTTCTGCGCCCCGGTCTGAACCTGCGCGTGGTCGACCGCGAGCACTGGCTGCTGGCCGACCAGGGCGGGCTCGGCGCCGCAGCGGACCAGCCCGACAACTGGCTGCTGCGCCGGCTCTACCAGGTTGTTCTCGACGACAGCTGGCTGACGCCGCGGCCGCAGCCACAGGGCGGGCGACTGGACAGCGCCATTCTGGACACTGCGCTGGCGGGCGGCACGGCCCACGCCTGGTACCGGCTGGACCAGCGCAGCCAGGGCGGGGTACTGCACCTGGCGGTGCCCCTGTACCTGGACAACGACGTGGTGGGGGCGCTGCTGGCGGAGCAGAGCCGCGCCCAGTCCCTGGCCCTGGCCGACAGCGCCTTCGGGCGGCTGCTGCTGGTCAGCTTTGCCGCTATCGCCATCACTGTTGCCGGCCTGCTGGGCTATGCGGCGTGGCTGTCGTGGCGGGTGCGGCGCCTGCAGCGCGCGGTGAGCGAGGCCCTGCGCGAGGACGGCAGCATACGCGACGACTTTCCCCACTCCACGCTGAATGATGAGTTGGGCGAGCTGTCGCGCAGCGCCGCGCATCTGCTGGCGCGGCTGCGGGAATACACCGACTACCTGAAGAGCCTGTCGCGCAAGCTGTCCCACGAACTGCGCACCCCCATCGCCATCGTCCGCTCCTCGCTGGACAACCTGCAGAATCACCCCGACGACGCCACCTACCGGCAGCGCGCCAGCGAGGGCATCGACAGGCTGGGGCGGCTGGTCACGGCAATGAGCGAGGCGACCCGCGTCGAGGAAAGTATCCGCCAGGCCCGGCCCGAAACCTGTGACCTGGCGGTACTGCTGGAGGCCATGGTCGAGGGCTATCGTCAGGTCTATCCCCAGCACCTGGCCTGGCAGGACCGCAGCGAAGGACGGGCGATGGTGCAGGCAGTGCCGGAGCTGCTGGCGCAGATGCTCGACAAGCTGTTCGATAACGCCAGCGATTTCTGCCCCGTCAACGGCGAGATCCGCGTGCAGCTGCACGTTGCCGACCAGCGCGCGATCATTCGCGTGGAGAACGACGGGCCGGCCCTGCCCGGGACCCTCGCCGACCGCCTGTTCGACAACCTGGTGTCAGTGCGCGACAGCAGCAGCGGCGGCCACCTGGGGCTGGGCCTGTATATCGTCAAGCTGATCGTCGACTACCATCGCGGCGCGATACACGCGGAAAATATCCCGGGCGGGGTGCGCTTTGAGCTGGCCTTCGACACGCTGCCGCAGATCGCTGAGCGTTGAGGAACCTCTGAAGAATGTAGCGAGCGAAGACAGGTGGGGCGGCGCCGGCGCGCAGGAAGCGGAGTTTATAGGGAATAAATGAAGGGAATAAGTGAGCATTCCGAGCACCGCCGACGCCCCAGATGTCGAGCGCAGTAGTTATTCAGAGGTTCTTTAACTGAGCCGCGCGGCCTCGATAATGGCGCGGGCCTCGCCCGGCGCGACCGGCAGGCTGCCGTACAGATACCCCGCATCGCCCCCCAGCCGCGAGCGGCAATAGGCCTCGGCGGTGGCGGCATTGCCGAAGCGCAGCAGCAGGCTGGCCTGCAGGGCGAGGGCCAGGTGCTCGACGGTGCGTCGCGCGCGGTATTCGCGGTGCGCCGGATCGGTCACTGCCTGCACCGTCTGGCCCAGGAAACGGTCGAAATCCGACGCCAGGCCGCGGGCGAGCTCCAGCTCCGCCAGGATTGCCTCGCGGCTTTCGGGGCTGCGGTCCAGGGCCCGCAGCACATCCAGACACTGGACATTGCCGCTGCCCTCCCAGATGGCGTTGACCGGCGCCTCGCGGTACAGGCGCGGCAGCACACTCTCCTCCACATAGCCGTTGCCACCCAGGCACTCCATCGCCTCATAGACCAGCCCCGGCGCGCGCTTGCAGACCAGGTATTTGCCCAGCGCCGTGGCGACGCGCAACAACTGCTGCTCGTGGCTGTCCTGGGGCGCCTGATCCAGGGCGCGGGCAACGCGCATGCTCATCACCAGCGCCGCTTCACTCTCCACTGCCATATCCGCCAGCACGTTCTGCATCAGCGGCTGCTCGACGAGGCGCCTGCCGCTCACTTCGCGGTGCTGGCAGTGGTGCAGTGCCTGGACCAGCGCGCCGCGCATCAGGCTGGCGGAGCCCACCATACAGTCGAAACGAGTCAAGGCCACCATTTCGAGAATGGTCGCCACGCCGCGCCCTTCGTCGCCCAGCCGCCAGGCAAAGGCACCGCGAAACTCCACTTCGCCGGAAGCGTTAGAGCGGTTGCCCAGCTTGTCTTTCAATCGCTGCAGATAGAGCTGGTTGCGCGAGCCGTCGGGCCGCCAGCGCGGCAGCAGAAAGCAGCTGAGGCCTTTTTCCGCCTGGGCCAGCACCAGAAACGCGTCGCACATGGGCGCCGACATAAACCATTTGTGGCCAACGATCTCGTAGGTGTCGCCCAGTTCGGTGGAGTCGGTTTGCGCAGCGCGGGTGGTGTTGGCGCGCACGTCGGTGCCGCCCTGCTTTTCGGTCATGCCCATGCCGACGGTGGCGCCGCGCTTGTCAAACCAGGGGCGGTTGTCAGGGTCGTAATCGCGCGACAGCAGCAGGGGCTCCCACACTGCCGCCAGGGCCGGGTTGCGGCGTATCACCGGGACAGCGGCAAAGGTCATGGTCAGCGGGCAACCGGTGCCTGACTCCGCCTGATGATGCAGGTATTCCATGGCGGCCCGCGCCACATGGACGCCGGGCTGGGGCGCCGCCCAGGGCAGGGTCGGCCAGCCGCTGGCCGTGGCGGCCGCCATCAGCAGATGGTAGGCGGGATGAAACGCCACGCAGTCGATGCGGTAACCGCGGGGGTCGTGGGTATGCAGCACCGGCGCCTGGGCGTTGGCGGCGAACCCCGCCGCCTGCAGCTCGCCGCCGACCAGAGCGCCGTAGTCGGCCAGCATCGGCTCGGCCCAGGCCGCGCCTTCGCGGCGCACTGCGGCCTGCAAGGCGGGGTCCTGCCGGTAGAGGTTGACGTTCTCCAGCGGGGGAGACTGGTTGAATACCTGGTGGGTGTCCGCCTGGTCCATGTTCGGTTACCTCCGGGCACTGCCGGCAGTCATAAACGGATCGACGAGGGGTGCAGCGAGGGTAAACGCAGGGAAAGCGGATGTAAACCGGGCCCCGACAAGGGCGGGGCCCGGTCGTCAGTCGGCCTGGGCGCGTATCGCGCGGTAGGTGGCCTTGAGCCGCGCCAGGTCCTGGGGGCCTTTGAAGAAGCCGATGTAATGGCCTTTGGCATTGATCAGCGCGATATTGCCGGAGTGGTCCATGGTGTAGCTGCCGTCACCCAGCATCACTTTGCGAAACGGAATATTGAGG
>JAVEVZ010000194.1:0-5874 GCA_034004805.1 Spongiibacteraceae bacterium
CAGGCCCTGCATGTAGTAGAGCGCTAGCGGCGGGTTGATCAGAAAGCCCAGCAGGCCGGCGCCGATCAGGTTCCAGATCAGCACTGCGGCGAGAAAGCGGAACGACCAGTGGTAGCTGTGTTCCCATTCCTGATGCCCCTCCAGTTTGGAGCGGTTATAGGCTTCAAAACCGACCACCGCCAGGGGCACCACTTCCAGTGCCGAGAACATCGCGCCCAGGGCGATAACACCGATGGGCGTGCCGCTGAAGTAGAGGTGATGGAAAGTGCCCAGCACACCTCCCACCAGAAAGATAATAGTCGCGAACAACACGGCCGTGGCCGCCACCGAAGCCCGCACCAGTCCCATGCGCACCAGCAGCGCGGAAATCACCGCCGTGGCGAACACTTCGAAGATGCCCTCCACCCACAGGTGCACCACCCACCAGCGCCAGTACTCCATGATGGCGATATGGGTTTTCTCGCCCCACATCAGTCCCGCGCCAAACAGCAGAGCGATGGCAATCACCGAGATGGCGACCAGCAGGAGCAGAGAGCGGCCGCCGGTGTCGCGCAGCTTCGGACCCAGCGCGCGCAGGACCAGTACCGCCCACAGCAGCAGGCCGATAAACAGATAGATCTGCCAGAAGCGGCCGATATCCGTGTATTCATAACCCTGGTGGCCGAACCAGAAATTGGCAGTCAGGTTGTCGAAGAAGCCGTTGACCGCGGCCCATTGCCCGGCAAACGCACCGACCACAATCACCAGCAGACTGACAAACAGGAAGTTGACGCCCAGGACCTGGAAGCGCGGCTCATGGCCGGTCAACAGCGGCGCCATATACAGGCCCGCCGCCAGCCAGGCGGTGGCGATCCACAGCACCGACAGCTGGGTGTGCCAGGTGCGGGTAATGCTGTAGGGCAGGTACTCGACGAGAGGCAGCCCATAAAGCCCCTGCCCCTCGACCTGATAGTGAGCCGTGACGATCCCCAGCAACACCTGGGCGCAAAACAACGCGATCACCACCCAGAAATATTTGACGGTGGCGCGCATCGAGGACGTGATGGTTACATCGTGTATAAAGTCGGTGCGGGCAAAACCGCCCTCCGGCTCGGAGTCGGCGCGCCAGACATCGAACTCGCGGGCGTAGTACCACACCAACGCGCCGATACCGGCCAGCAACAGCAGTACCGACAGTATCGACCACAGGAATATAGAGGCCGTGGGCGCATTGCCTACCAGCGGCTCGTGGGGCCAGTTGCTGGTATAGGTGATGGTGTCGCCGGGGCGCTCAGTGGTGGTGGCCCAGGCAGTCCAGAAATAAAACGCGTTGAGCGCGTGGGCGTCACTGTCATTGAGCCGCGTGTGTACCGGGAAGGCGTAGTCGCGGCGCAGTTGCAGCGCGGCTTCGGTATTTGCCTGGTACAGATCCCGGTAATGCGCGCTGACCAGGGCGATGGCCTCGGCCCGGGCGGGGGAAACTGTCAATACCTCGGTGGCCGGATCGTAGCGGTTTTCGCGCATCTCCAGCCGCAGAATCGCCTTGGCGGAGGCCTGCTCGTGCTCCGTCTGCGCGGCAAAAGACGGCTTGCCCGCTTCACGCGCGTGGATGTCCAGCAGCGCGACGGCTTCCCGGTGCAGCCAGTCGGCGCTCCAGTCCGGCGCCAGATAGCCGCCGTGGCCCCAGATCGACCCCTGCTGCATACCCCCCATGGACTGCCACACGGCCTGGCCGCGCTGGATATCCTCCAGGGTAAACAAGGTCTCGCCCTCGGTAGTCTGCACCACCTGGGGTATGGGTGGCTTGGCGTGGTAGATCTCGCGGCCAAAGAACAGCAGCGTGGCAAACATCACCACCATGCTCACCAGAAAAATCAGCCAGAGACGGCGCAGGGTGAATAAGCGGGCGTAGTTCATGGGTTTTTATCGCTCTTGCCAGTGTGGGGTCCACCATCGACCTGCTGACGATGGTCGGGGATTTGGCCGGAAAACGCCACTGTCCAGATCAAATGTTCCGATCAAGCCGGCCTCGCTCTGTAACGCCATCTTGTACAGCAAGAAACCGCCGCGATGCAAATACTGCGGCCTTGCTTAACTGTATATACGTACAGTATAAAGGCGCCATGTCCTATGCCGAACTCCACTGCCTGAGCAATTTCAGCTTCCTGCAGGGCGCCTCCCACCCCGAAGAACTGGTGGCTGAAGCCCATGCACAGGGCTACCACGCGCTGGCAATCACCGACGAGTGCTCCCTGGCGGGCGTGGTCAAGGCCTATATCGCCGCCCGCGAACTGCCGTTGCAGCTTATCGTCGGCAGCACCCTGCGCCTTGAGGACGGCCGCACTCTGGTGGCGCTGGCCCCCAGCCGGGTGGCCTATGCGGAGCTGTCGGGGCTGATTACCCTGGCGCGGCGGCGCGCCGGCAAGGGCGATTACCGGCTGGCCTGGAAGGACCTGCCGCACAACCTGCGCCACTGCCTGCTGATCTGGCTGGCCCAACACCGCGAACCGCTGCTGGACCAGCAGGCCGGGGAATTGCAGGCGGCCTTTGCCGGGCGCTGCTGGATCGGCATCCGCCAGCTGTGCCGCGGCGACGACCCGGAACACCTGCGGCGTTTGCTGACCCTGAGCGAACAGCACGCTCTGCCCGCCGTGGCGGTGGGGTCCGTGCTGATGCACAGCGCGTCGCGCAAACCTTTGCAGGACGCGCTGACGGCAATACGCCACAACACCAGCGTCGAGCAACTGGGGCTGCGCCTGGAACCCAACGCCGAACAGCACCTGCGCGCGCTGCCGGAACTGCAGCGCCGCTACCCCGCCGCGCTGCTACAGGAATCCCTGCGCATTGCCCGGCGCTGCCACTTCTGCCTGAGCGAGCTGCAATACGATTACCCGCCCGAAGTCGTGCCGCCCGGCCTGGATGCCGGCGACTATCTGCGCCATCTGGTGCTGGAGGGCGCGCGCCAACGCTGGCCGAGTGGGCTTTCGCCGCGCTGGCAGGCGCAGATCGACCACGAGCTGGCGCTGATCCGCGAGCTCAACTACGAACACTACTTCCTCACCGTGTACGACATCGTCGCCTTCGCCCGCGCCCGGGGAATTCTGTGCCAGGGACGCGGCTCGGCAGCCAACTCGGTGGTGTGTTACTGCCTGTTTATCACCGAGGTGCCCCCCGACAGGGTCAGCCTGTTGTTCGAACGCTTTATTTCCCGGGAGCGCGCCAGTGAACCACCGGATATCGATGTGGATTTCGAACACGAGCGCCGCGAGGAGGTGATCCAGTACATCTACAAAAAATACAGCCGCGAGCGCGCCGCCCTGGCCGCCACCCTGATCTGCTACAAGCCCCGCAGCGCGGTGCGCGATATCGGCAGGGCGCTGGGCCTGGACGCCGGGTTTATCCAGCAGCTCAGCGGCTCACTGGCCTGGTGGGACCGGCGCAACGAACTGGAACAGCGCTGCCGCGAACAGGGCATGCCCGCCAACTCGCCGCTGATCCGGCTGTTCGCCCGGCTGGTGCTGGAAATCCAGGGCTTTCCCCGCCACCTCTCCCAGCATGTGGGCGGCTTCGTCATCACCCGCAGCCCCATCAGCCATCTGGTGCCGGTGGAGAACGCCGCCATGCCGGAGCGCACGGTGATCCAGTGGGACAAGGAATCTCTGGAGGCGCTGGGCCTGCTCAAGGTCGATATCCTGGCACTGGGCATGCTCAGCGCCATCCGCAAATGCCTGCAGCTGATTGGCCGGCACCAGGGCCGGCCACTCACCATGCAGGCCATCCTGCGGGAGGAGGACCCCGCGGTTTACGACATGCTGTGCCGGGCCGATTGCGTGGGCGTGTTTCAGGTGGAGTCCCGCGCCCAGATGGCCATGCTGCCGCGCCTTAGGCCACGCAACTACTACGACCTGGTGGTGCAGGTCGCCATCGTCCGCCCCGGCCCCATCCAGGGCAATATGGTCCACCCCTATCTGCGCCAGCGCGAACGACAGCGCGCCGGCCAGCCGCTGGAGGTGTTGTCCGACGACCCCGCCGTCCAGGCGGTGCTGGCGCGCACCCACGGCATCCCCATCTTTCAGGAACAGGTGATCAAGCTGGCGATGGTGGCGGCGGGCTTCTCGCCGGGGGAAGCCGACCGCCTGCGCCGTGCCATGGGCAGCTGGGGCAAGAACGGCGATCTCGACGGGTTTCGTCACCGGCTGGTGGCCGGCATGCTGGAACGGGGCCACGATGCTGCGTTTGCCGAGCGCCTGTTTGAACAGATGCGGGGCTTCGGCGCCTATGGCTTTCCCGAATCCCACGCCGCGAGTTTTGCGCTGCTGGTGTATGTCTCGGCCTGGCTGAAATGCCACCACCCCGCCGCGTTTTACTGCGCTCTGCTCAACAGCCAGCCCATGGGCTTTTATTCGCCCTCGCAACTGATACAGGACGCGCGTCGCCACGGTATCCGGGTGCGCCCGGTGGATGTGTGCCACAGCGACTGGGACCACAGCCTGGAACCGGGGCCGGGCACCGGGCCGGCCCTGCGCCTGGGTCTGCGCCTGGTCAAACACCTGGGGCCGCAGGCCGCCGCGCGCCTGCTGGCCGCCCGCGCCAGCCAGCCGTTTGCCAGCCAGCCGGACCTGCACCGGCGCGCGGACCTGGCCCGCGCCGAACTGCAGGCACTGGTGGAGGCCGACGCCCTCAGCGGGCTCAGCGGTCACCGCCGCCAGGCCCACTGGCGGGCCCTGGTCATCGACCCCTCGGAAGACGCCGCGGGCGGCGAGGCCGACGACGGCGTGGCACTGGCGCCGGCGGACGCGGTCGCCGAGCTCAGCGCCGATTACGCCGCCACCGGCCTCAGTCTGCGCGGCCATCCTATGAGCCTGCTGCGCGAGCGCCAC
Organism: Spongiibacteraceae bacterium; assembly: GCA_034004805.1. GTDB lineage: Bacteria > Pseudomonadota > Gammaproteobacteria > Pseudomonadales > CAMLJR01 > JAVEVZ01. The sequence goes on from JAVEVZ010000194.1 coordinate 4,860, forward strand.
GCCCTGTTCCGGCGCTGCAAATCCCACGCGGAACTCGCCGCACTCAACCACGGCCGCTTTGTGCGGATTGCCGGCGTGGTCACCGGCCGCCAGCGCCCCGGCAGCGCCAGCGGCGTAGTGTTCCTGACCCTCGAAGACGAAACCGGCAACACCACCGTGGTGGTGTGGAAAGATCTCCAGGTCCGCTGCCGCGAAGCCCTGCTGACCAGCCGCCTGCTGCTGGTCAAGGGTGTGCTGGAGAAAAACCGGGCCCACAGCGACACCGCCGTGATCCACGTGATTGCCGGCGAGCTGATTGACTGCAGTGACCACTGGCGGGAGCTGGCGGTCAAAAGCCGCGACTTCCATTGATACGGGCAACAGGCACAGGCAATAGATACAGGGCGAGCGGCTACTTATGTGGTCCACAACCATGGGCGCCGATAAAGACAGGGGTTGTCGGTGCTAGTATCTGCCCACGCAACTCCGCTGCAGCGCCCGCTACTCCGCCCTGTTCAGGACTGATCAATGAGCATCCACTACAAGGACATCGCCACCCCGCTGGGCACTGTGCGCATCGCCGCCACCGCGCAGGCATTGACCGGCTGTTATTTCAGCGGCCAGAAATACTTTCCCGTCGCCGATGACAACTGGGCAGCGTCCCCGCAGCAGCCTTTGCTGTGCGCTGCGGAATCGGTGTTGCGAAATTATTTCAACAGCGGACGCCTGGATGATGTGCCGCCCCTGGCCCCCGCCGGCACCGAATTCCAGCGCGAAGTATGGCGTGTCCTGCTGCGCATTCCCGCCGGCCGGACCTGGACCTACCGCCAGGTCGCGGAGGCTCTGGGGCGGCCCCGCGCAGTCCGTGCCGCCGCCGCCGCCATCGGCCGCAACCCCTTATCGATCCTGATTCCCTGTCACCGGGTAGTGGGCAGCACTCGCGCGCTGACCGGCTATGCCGGCGGCCTGGACAGAAAGGCCGCACTGCTGAAGCTGGAGGGGGCGATGGACGATCTCTGACAGCGCACTTTGACCC
>JAVEVZ010000195.1:0-5689 GCA_034004805.1 Spongiibacteraceae bacterium
TGCTCTTCCGATCTACCCGCAGCGGCCGCGCCACCTTCCTGCTCCGCCCCGACGACCGGTTCCAGAGCCGGCTCAGTTATCAGTACACGGAGTACAGCCAGGACTATTTTGAAGTGCTGGATGGCAACGGCCCGATCGGTTCCTTTGACTACCGGGATCGCGAGGCGGCGGGCAATGTCGACGGCCTGGTCAATATCCGCGAAAAACATGCGGTCTGGGAAAACGTGCTTGATCTCGGCGGCCTTGAGCTGACCGCCGTCAGCTTCTATCAGGAGCAATTTACCGCGCGGCTGGACGATCGCGACATCACGCCCGCGCCAGGCGATCGCCAGGAGGTGGACTCCAACTACAGCGGCAACTGGAATCAGGAGCTGCGCCTGAGTTCGCACAACAATGATTTCTGGGACTACATCGTTGGCGTCTATTATTCCGACAGTGATGCGTCTACCGAGGTCGGCAGGCAGCGCAGCGGTGGTTTTCAGCTCATCGATATCGACATCGACACGCTGTCGGAAGACTGGGGCGTTTTTGCCCACAATACCTTCAAGCTGACCCCCGCAACCACACTGACCGCGGGCCTGCGCTGGACCCAGGAAGAGCGCTTCAACCAGACCACGATGCGGGTCCGCGTGCCGGCCTTCGGTGTCGACCGCATCATTGACGTCGAAGACCCGGAAGACCGCGACCGGACCTTCCGCGCCTGGACCGGCACCATCAAGCTGCAGCACGACCTGAGCGACGACGTGATGGTCTATGGCGGCTATGACCGCGGCTTCCGCGCGGGTTCCAACAATATCTCCAGCGGCACGTTTCCGCCGGAGTTCGCCATTTTCGATGAGGAAACCAGCCACAGTTTCGAGGTGGGCCTGAAAGCGCGCCTGCTCGATGGCGCGGCTGAAGTCAGTATGGCGGCGTACTACCAGATCTACGACGACTTCCATTATCAGGCGGACAATATCCCGGTCTGTGAGGAAGTCACTGGCGGGGTCTGTACCGACGTGGGCGACTTCAGCGCCGTGGTTCCGGCCGAGGAGGTGGTGTCCCAGGGCGTCGAGGTGGAGGGCCGTTACCTGGTGACCGACAACTGGTCGGTGTTTGGCTCCATCAGTTACAACGACACCCGTTTCGAGAAATTTGCCGAGGCGCCCTGTGACACGGGGTCGGTACCGGACCGGGTCAACGGTTACGCTACCTGTGACGCCGGCGGCGAGGAAATCGGTGCGGCGCCCACCTGGTCCGGGGTGTTCAGCAGCGAGTACAGTGCGCCGCTGGCGATGCTCGGCGGCAACGAATGGTTTGTTCGCGGGCTGTACAACTTCAACGGCTCGGTCGCTGATCCGGCGAGCCGCATTGCCCTGCCGGGATTTGGTCTCTGGGACATGTTTGCCGGTTTGCGCAGCGCCCACGGTGGCTGGGAGCTGTCGGTATGGGCGAAGAATATCTTTGACAAGGACGCCCTGCTGGACAGCAGTTTCGTCTCCGCATTCCCGGACAACTACCGCGCCGTGCGGGTCACCGATCCGCGGACGCTGGGTGTCAGCGGCAGCTACCGCTGGTAGGTGCTGGTGCCGGCCCGGCGCCAGCCGGGTCGGCAATGGATGCAGGCCGTGTACCCCACGGCCTTTTTTGTTGAGCCATTTTTCGCCGGCACAACTGGCGATTCCGGAGGTTGTAATGACAAAGAAAATGCTCGCGGCAGTGTCACTGGCCGTGCTTGTGCTGCTGGGTGGTGTGCCGGCCCACGCCCTCGATATCCTGCTGACCAACGATGACGGCTGGAGTGCGCCGGGGATTCAGCGCATGTACGCGGCGCTGCACAAGGCCGGGCATAAGGTGACGCTGGTTGCACCACTGGGTGCCCAGAGCGGCCAGGGCGGTGCGATGAATATCCATGTGGGCGGGTATGTGGATGTCGTGCGCCAGGGCGACAATATGTGGTCAGTCGACGGCACCCCGGTGGACGCGGTGCGCGCGGGGCTGGATGTCATTCTGGACGGGCGCCGGCCCGATCTGGTGCTCAGCGGACCAAACTTCGGGCAGAATCTGGCGGCGCAAACCGCGCATCAGTCCGGCACTGTGAACGCCGCCCTGGAGGCGATGTTCCGCGGCTATTCCGCCATTGCCGTCAGCGTTGGTATCGATATCGATGAACGCAACGCCAAGCCGGCCTTCGGGTCTACGCTGGCGGCGTTCGATCCGACGGCGGAACTGGTGATTGATTTGCTCAAAAAACTTGAAGCCAACGGTGCCGACAGGCTTCTGCCGGCGGGGCTCGCGCTCAATATCAACGTGCCCGTGCCCTTCGCCGGACACCGTGGCATGCGACTGGCGCCCCTGGCCGGCGCCAGCGATGTGGCCATTCATTGGCAGCGCGGCGAACAGGCCTTTGGCGCCGACGGCGGCAAACTCCAGGTCATGATGCATCTTGCCGACAGCGCTCAGGTGCCGCGGGGCAGCGATATCGATCTGTTTCGGCGTGGCTATATCACCGTAACGCCCCTGGACGGCAGGGGCGATACCCTGGTGGCGGTGCCCGGTCTCGCCGAGGCGCTGCACTAAAGCGTTTTGGCCTTCTCCTGCGCCCGGACAGCCGGGCGCAGATCAGTACTCAATACTCCACTTCAGGCTGACCGCACGGCCCTGAGCCTTGTACTGCGTGGCGACTGCGGCGCGTGCATTGTCCTTGTTGACCTGGGAGGAGGCGGGTGAGTAGTCGCGGTTGAGCAGGTTGCGCACCGACAGGCTCAGGGTGCCCCAGCGTTTCTCCTGCAGGTCGTAGTTCAGCAGTGCGTCCACGGTGATGTAGCCGTCGATGGGTGATTCGTAATAGAGGTAACCCCCGGCGGGAATCTCGTCGAACGTGTCGCGGTCGCTGACGTAGAGCACCTGCAGGCGGGTGGACAGTGCCGGCGTCAGTTGCCCGGCAATATACGCGGTGGCCTTTTCCGGGGTGATCCGGGTGCCATTGAGCGAGCGCCGGGTGTCGCCCACCTCGTCGTCGTACGTGCCTTCGGAGTACGCGTAAATGGCGCCCACGGTCCAGTTGTAATTCAGTGCGTAGTCCAGCGTGGCTTCGACACCGTGGATCTTTTCATCCGCGTAGATCAGAAACTCCAGCGGGTAGCTGCCGTCCGAGTACTGGCCGTAATGCGCGACGTTTTCGGTTTTGGTCTGGAACACCGCGAGGCTGTAGTTGAGTGTCGCCGTTGCACCGCGCAGGCCCAGTTCCACGTTGTGGGATTTGGTGGCGGGCGGGTGTTGTTTCATTGCCGCGACCGAAGGTTCCACCGGGCCGCGCAGCCGACGCAGATCGTCGATGGTGTAGCCTTTCGAGTAGCCGCCGAACAGATCGAGGCTGTCCACGGCGTGGTACACAAAGCCGGTGTTCGTGAGCCGTTCGGGGCGCACCCCGAGTGCCGGCGGGGCAGACCGGCCAGCGGGGGCGTGCCCCGTCAGCCGGGTGTGATTGCCCCGTCTGGCCGCCAGCCAACGCTTTCCGCCAGGCACACGCAACGCGTACTGCCGTCGCAAACGCCCCGCAGGTCTTGTCTGCGGTTCAGACCGTGCTCTGGCCGCCGTCGATCACCAGGGCGCTGCCGGTGACAAAGCGCGCTTCCTCGGAGGCCAGGTAGGCCACCGAACCGGCGATTTCGTCGGCCTGTGCAAAATAGGGCATCAGCGGAAACATGCGGCTGTACAACGCCATGTCCGCGCCTTCGGGCACCGCCAGGTTCTTGACCAGCGGGGTGTCCACCGCGCCCGGGCAGATGGCGTTGACCCGCACGCCGCGGCCTGCGAACTCCACCGCCAGTGCCCGGGACAGCTGCAATACCGCACCCTTGCTGGCGCAGTAGCCGCTGTTATAAGGCAGGCCCAGCAGGCCGGCGGTGGAGGAGATATTGACGATATTGCCGCCGCTCTCCAGCAGGTGGGGCATGGCTGCCTGGCACAGGATGAACACCGAGTTGGTGTTGACGTCCATGATGCGGCGCCACTCGGTGGAGCTGATCTCCATAAAGTGCTTGGTCATCACCATGCCGGCGATATTGCACAGGATGTCCAGCTTGCCGTAGTGGGCGACACAGGCTGCAACGGCTTCCCGGCAGGCGCCATCGTCGGTGACGTCCAGGGTTGCAGCGCGGATATCGAGGCCCTCGTCCTGCAGGCGTTTGGTTTCCTGCTCCAGCAACGGGGTATTGATATCGACCGCGTAGATGCTGGCGCCCTCGCGGCCCAGGCGCGCCATGGTCGCAAGGCCTATACCTGAGGCAGCGCCGGTGACAAAGGCCACTTTGTTTTCGAATCGTTTCATTAAAAGTCCTCTGCACTGAATTATGGAATGTATGGTACCCGGGGGCCGGCCCGAGTGTAGCGCAGGACCGCCGGGCCCGCTGCCCGGCACTGGGATATCCCGGTAAACCCGCGTCAAGATTTATCGCTTGGCGGCGGCCGGCCTATGTGCGTGACTTGAGTACCACAAACCACGAGTAAACCGACGCAGGAGTCAGCCCCATGGACAGCACGCGTGAGATTACCAATCTGCTGTATCGTTATGTGGAATATATGGATGCCGGACGTCTCGACGACGCGGCCAGTCTGTTTCGCTGGGCGCGCATCAAGACGATGTCCGATGCCGATCTGGACAGCAAGGGCCTGCGCGCGGTGTGGGAAAAGCATGTGCAGATCTACCCCTGCGGCACCCCGCGCACCAAACACCTGGTGACCAATGCGCTGGTGGAAATCAATGAGGGCGGCAACAAGGCCACCGCGCGCTCCTATTACACTGTGATGCAGTGCTTGGACGACTTTCCTCTGCAGATCATTGCCGCGGGCCGTTATCACGACGAGTTTGAGCGCGTAGACGGGCTCTGGCGATTTTCCTACCGTGATTACTCGATGATGGATATGGTGGGGGATATGAGCCGGCATTTGAAAAACTGGGGCTGAGCTCGCCCATTTATTAAGGGGCACGCTGAAAAGTGCAGCGGTTGTTCAGGGCTTTCTTGAGGCCGTGCCGGCGAAGGTAGTGTGACAGATGCGGGCATGGCTGCCCTCCACAGCAAACCGTGGTCAGGCATCGTTTCTGACACTGTCTTTTTCTGTTGCATCATTGGCTCTGGTGCATTATTGGCATCGGGGTGCCCGCGTCGGGGCAGTCCTGAACATCATGAACACATGAACGAACGAGGCCGGAGTCATGACGGGAAAAAGCAACTACGAGCCACCCCGGGTCTGGACCTGGGACGCAAAGAACGGCGGGGAGTGGGCCAGTATCAACCGGCCCATTGCAGGGCCCACCCATGAGGCCACGCTGCCGCGCGGCAAACACCCGCTGCAGCTTTATTCCCTGGCCACACCCAATGGCCAGAAAGTCACCATCATGCTCGAAGAACTCCTGGCGCTGGGCGAAACCGGCGCAGAATACGACGCCCACTTGATCCGGATTCACGAAGGCGCGCAGTTTTCGTCGGGTTTTATCGCAGTGAATCCGAACTCCAAAATCCCCGCGCTTGTGGATACAAAGACAGGCAGCCGTGTTTTTGAAAGTGGCGCAATCCTGCTCTATCTGGCGGATAAGTTCGGACGCTACCTGCCCCGGGAAGCTGCGGCGCGCACTGAGGTCTTGAACTGGCTTTTCTGGCTGCAGGCCTCCGCGCCCTATCTGGGCGGTGGGTTCGGACACTTCTAT
>JAVEVZ010000196.1:0-5675 GCA_034004805.1 Spongiibacteraceae bacterium
GGCACAGGCGGGAGACGAAGACATGACGGTATTTCGTGAAGACATACTCAAGGGCAGGGTCGCGCTGATCACCGGCGGCGCGACGGGTATCGGCAAAGAGATTGCCCGCACCCTGGGCCGCCACGGCGCACGCATCGCCATCGCCAGCCGCAAGCAGGAAAATCTCGAAGCGGCCTGCGCCGAGCTGCAGGCCGAGGGCATCGAGTGCCTGTGGGGCCAGTGCGATATCCGCCAGCCGCCCCAGGTCGAGGCGGTGGTGCAGCGCATTCTCGAGCGCTACGGGCGGTTGGATATCCTGGTCAACAACGCGGCGGGCAATTTTCCGGCGCCGATCAGCCATATCTCCTACAACGGCTTCAAGAGCGTGGTCGATATCGACCTGCTGGGGACCTATAACTGCACCAAGGCCGTGTTCGAGGCCTGGCAGCGGGCGCATGGCGGTGCAGTTGTGAATATCTCCGCGCCGTTCCAGAACCTGGGCGTCAGCCTGCAGGCCCATGTCGCCGCCGCCAAGGCGGGGGTCGATGCGCTGACCCGCACCAGTGCCGTCGAGTTCGGCCGCTACGGGATACGTGTCAACGCGGTGGCGCCGGGCAGTACCGAGGACACGGAAGGCATGGCGCGTTTCGCCGCCGCCAGCCCCGAAACCACCGACAACGTCACCTGTCCGCTGGGCTTTGTCGGCGCCAAGCAGGACATTGCCAACGCCGTCCTGTTTCTGGTCAGTGATGCCGCGCGCTATATCACTGGCCAGGTCTTTGCCGTCGATGGCGGTGCCGGTATCGATATGCTGAAGCTGCGCGTCTAGGGACGCCCTGAAGAACGTAGCCCGCGAAGACGGGGGGCGGCGCCGGCGCACGCGGTTCCACTGCACCCCGTGGCCTGCGATACTGGCCGCAGCATCGGAACGACCGTTGATTGCGGTCCAATTCAGCGGAGGTCAGCGATGAGCGCGCCGTATCCACGAGTCATCCCCCATTGAAGAAACCCGCCAACGCCTCGCAACTGCTGGAACAGCTGGATCAGGCCGGCGTCGACAGTCCGCTGCGCATTCTGAGCGCTGTGGTGCGTTACCTGCGCCCCACAGGGCCGATCGACGAAGAGGCTATCGCCGCCGTCGAGGCGCGCATGACAGACCTGCGCGCGGTGCTGGACGCGCGTGTCGAACTCTATGACGCGCTGACCAAAACCCTGCGCGACTGGCTGTCTTCGGCCAACTTTTTCCTCGCCTTTGCCTCGCTGGGTATTCTGCCGCGCCAGGGTTTCCGCAGCGAAGTGGGGCGCCGGCTGTACGAACATATCAACCCGGCCCCGCGCGACCCCAACGATATCGCCGACATGCTGCTGCTGGTGTTCAACCACCGCGACGACCCGGTGTGGGTGAGCCAGGTCTCCGACCGCGCCTGGCAGCATTTGTTCGGCGCGCTGTGGCGCGGCGAGGAGGACAGCCAGCGCTCGCTGCTGGAGCGCGCCATCGACGAGTTGCTGTACGCGATGGAGATGCTGTCCATCTGGGTAGCGGCGGAGGAGCTGGAGGCAGACCTGGTGCGCCTGGAACCGCGCATACAGGACCGGGAGTCGGCGTTTGTCGGCCTGCAGCGCGAGCTGGCCGGTTTTGCGCGGGACTATGAGCTGTGGATGGCGGGGGAACTGGAAACCTACCACGACGACGCCCACGCGCGGGTGCTGCTGGACCAGTGCGCCAGCGCAATAGGCTGGTTTCGCAAGCGCGCGGTGAGCTACGGCACCAGCATTCCGCTGACCTACCTGCTGGAGCGCCTGGAGCAGACCCTGCAGCGCATCGAGGACATACTCGATATCCTCGACCTCAACGATGTGCAGCGCAGCAGCGAGACCACCTTTCGTCTGTTTCGCGAACTGGTGGGCGCCGTCAGGCGGCGCAGCAGTCTGCGGGCGCTGTGGAAACAGAACGTGCGCCTGCTGGCGCGCAGCGTGACCGAAAGCGCGAGCGATCACGGCGATCACTACGTCACGCGCAACCGCAGCGAATACTGGCAGATGCTGCGCTCCGCCGCCGGCGCGGGGCTGATCATTCCGTGGATGGCGCTGCTCAAGATCGACGCCCATGCCCTGGGCCTCGCGCCGCTGCAGGAAACCACCCTCTACTGCTTGATCTACGGACTGGGTTTCGTGCTGATTCACATGCTGGGGTTTACTGTCGCCACCAAGCAGCCGGCCATGACCGCGGCGCGTTTTGCCAACGCAGTGGAGGCGGAGGAGCGCGGTGGCGCCAACCTGCGCAAGCTCGCGCAACTGCTGGTACAGGTTACCCGTTCACAGTTCATCGCCATTGTCGGCAACGTCAGCATCGCACTGAGCATCGCGCTGCTGACCAGCTGGCTGTATCAGTACTGGCAGGGTGAAAGCCTGCTGGCCCCCGCGCAGCAGGACTACCAGCGCGCGGCGCTGATGCCGTTTGCCAGTCTGGCGCTGTTTCATGCGGCGATTGCCGGGGTGTGGCTGTTTCTGTCCGGCCTGGTGGCCGGATACTTCGACAACCGGGCGGCCTACCTGTCGCTGGCCGAGCGCTTTCGTCGCCACCCGCTGATCCGCCCGCTGCTGCCCGCCGCGCTGCGGGAGCGCCTGGGGAAATACATCGCCGATCATTACGGGGAAATCGCCGGCAACTTCCTGTTCGGCGTGATGCTGGGGGCGACGGGCTATGTGGGGATGCTGCTGGCGCTGCCGCTGGATATCCGCCATGTGGCGTTTTCGTCGGCCAACCTTGGCTATGCCGGTGTCAGCGACCCGCTGCTGTTCGCGGGGCTGTTCGGCTGCGTGCTGCTGATCGGCGTCGTCAACCTGCTGGTGAGCTTCTGGCTGGCGCTGCTCGTGGCGCTGCGCGCCCGCGGGGTGCGGATCCAGAGTTACCCGCGTCTGGCCAAGGCCCTGTGGCAGGAAATCTGCCGCAGCCCGCTGGCACTGTTCTGGCCGCCGCCGGATCCGGAACCTGAGCCGGAGCATGGCAAGGACGCCGGCAAAAGCAGCGCCGGCTCCGGTAAGACGCCCGACAAAGCAGCGCCGGAAAGCGGCGGCGCGGCGGCCGAAGGCAAGCTCACTGCGCCCGGTAAAATCAAGGCCAGGCTGACGTCCGGAAAGTCGGCGCCTGAAAAGTTGGCGTCCGAAAAGGTAGCGTCCGAAAAGAAAGGCGACTGACAGTCCGCGCTCGCGGTTGTCCGTTGTGCGGGCGCTGCAGTGATCGCAGAGCCCGCGCCGGATTCCCTAGTTGCGCGCCGCCGCCTCCAGCTTGCTGATCATGTCGCTGTATACCCCTTCGAGCATGGCTTTGGCATCGGCTGCGGGTATGCCGGCCGGCTTTGCCTGGCAGCGCCAGATAATACGGCAACCGTTGTCGGTGCCGGTGACCCTGACGTCGGCGCGGTAATCGGTAACCGGCATGGGGATATTGGGAATGCTGTAGCTGAACGTGCGCGCGGCGGGATCCAGACTCTCCAGCTTTTCGTCGATGGGGTCCATGCCCTCCATATGGATGCGGCGCAGCATGCCGACGCCGCTGCCGATGACATCAATCCTGGTCCAGCCCGGAAACCAGTCGAGGTTGCCGAAATCCTCCAGTAAGGCCCACACCCGGGCCAGTGGTGCATCCAGGTCGCGCTCTACGGTGACTTCAATCATGGTGCTCTGTCCGTCGTCCCAAAAACGGCACCCTAGCACAGCCCGTCGCCGGCGCTATCACCCAGTTGGGCGGTGGCTTTGCGCACTGCTGTTTCGGCGCTATGGTGTCGACACAGAGCAATCGGGGCAAATGTATGAGACAACATGTCAGGGCGCGGTTGAGACTGGCGGGCGCGGTGCTAGGCCTGATGGCACTCAGTGCCTGTGATACGGCGCCCGGCCCCGGGGACGCCGCCCTGGAAGGCGAGTTGTACTACCGCGAGCGCATCGCCCTGCCGCCCGATTCGGTGGCGACCGTGGTGCTGGCTGACGTCAGCCGCGCGGATATGCCCGCCGAAATTATTGCCAGCGACGTGATACCCACCGCCGGGCGCCAGGTGCCGATACCCTTTGCCCTGCGCTACCCGTCGGCGGCGATCGAAGCGCAGAATCGTTATGTGCTGCGCGCCAGCATCCGCGACGCGCGGGGACAGCTGCTGTGGACAACCGACACCGTCTACCCGCTGGCCGACGCCATGGCCGCGCCGCCGCGCCTGCTGCTGGTGCAGGCCCGCCCCGATGAAGTGGCCGACGCCGGTGCCATCTCCGACGCGGCCCCGCCGGAGCGCTCACTGCGCGCCGGTGAGACCTTTGTCTACGACTGCCGGGATCCGCGCGGTGGCGATTTCGCCATCACGCTGCGCAATGGCCCGGGCGAGGCCGCCCTGTGGCTGCCGCAGCGCTTCGAGCCGGTCTATCGCGTGCTGGGCCAGGTGGTTTCCGCCAGTGGTGCGAAATATCAGGACGGCGATGTGGTGGTGTGGACCAAGGGCGACATCGCACTGCTGGAGATCGACGGCGAAACCTACCGGGACTGCGCGCTTAACCCTTACAAGTCGGTGTGGGAGGGCGCCAAGCTCAGCGGGATTGATTTCCGCGCCGTGGGCAATGAGCCCGGCTGGCTGCTGGAAATCCGCGACGGCCGCAAGCTGCGTTTTGTCTACAACTATGGCGAGCGTGAAGTCAGCCTGCCGGCGCCCGCGCCTGTCGAGGAGCACGCCACGGCACAAACCCTCTATACCGCGCGGGATGCGGAACACGAGCTGCGCATTATTCTGCAGGCACTGCCCTGCCAGGACGCTATGAGCGGCGAGCAGTTCTCGACCACAGTAACAGTCTACCTGGACGGCCAGCGCTACCGCGGCTGCGGCCGATCCCTGCACTGACTTGCGGCCTTTGCGCAGTGATTCCTGCCCACTCTCGCCTGGCCTGTGCGAAGCGCTTTCGAGGGTGCCAAAGTTATGAACGCCGAAGAGCGAAACGAACGGCTGGTGGAGCACAGCCCGGACGCGATGATCTTTGCGGATTGCGAGGGCCTGATCCGCGTGTGGAACGCCGCCGCCGAACGCATCTTCGGCTTTACACGGGCGCAGGCCATCGGTGCCAGCCTGGATATCATCATTCCCGAGGCGCTGCGGGACGCCCACTGGCAGGGCTATGCGCGGGCCATGGAGGCGGGCCGGACCCGCCACGCAGGCCAGGCCCTGCCCACCAAAGCCCTGCGCGCCGACGGCCAGGTCATCTACGTCGAGCTGGGATTTTCCGTCATCGTGGACGCCTCGGGTGCGGCAGCCGGTGCGCTGGCCACCGCCCGGGACATCAGCGCACGATTCCAGCAGGAACGCGCGCGCCGCAAGCGCTTGCAGGAACTCGAACAGCAGCTGGCGGCGCAGCAGCGCTGAACCGCCATTGTGCGGACCGGGTTCAGTGCAGTTTGAGCCGCGGCCTGACCAGCCGGCTGAAACGGCCGGCCAGCAACAGGATCAGGGTGCGGGGCCAGCCGTAGAGCGCGGCCTGGTGCATGCGGTACAGGCCGACATACATCATCCGCGCCAGCCAACCCTCGATAAAAAAATTGCCGCCCTTGAGGTTGCCCATCAGCATGCCCACCGAGCTGTAGCTGGACAGCGATACCAGTGAGCCCTGGTCGCGGTAGACAAACGCCTGCAGGGGTTCGCTCCTGAGCCTGTGTTCAATGT
>JAVEVZ010000197.1:0-5670 GCA_034004805.1 Spongiibacteraceae bacterium
CGCAGGTGTCATCGTCAGTGGTGCCCTAGAAGAAATCGCGATCGAAGCGTTGAGCGGCGCTAACGCCGGGCATATGGCGCGGTCTGCCCACAACTTCTGTTGGCCCGTCGTCCTTCGGATAAGCCTATGAATTTCCCAGCATTTATACCGGGGTGGTGGCGCAGGGAGATCGGGTTGCCGCCAAAACATCGACGCCGGGGCATCTGCCCGGCGAGCTGGCGGGCCGGCTGTCAGATTTTTGGGGATGCAGCTTCGGCAACTCTGAACTAGTTTGGATGACAGGGACAAAGCGCCTGTTAGTAAGGAGGTGTTATGCGACTGACTGGGCTGCTCGGGCTGGTGTTTGCGTTGGCTGCAGCGCAGGGAGCGCTGGCGTGTTCCGAGCCGGCTCCGCCGACACTGCCCGAGCCGCATCTGGCTGCGCCTGCAGATATGCTGCTGGCCCAGCGCGAGGTGGAACACTATCTCGCCGCGCAGGAGGCGTATCTCGCCTGCGTGCACGACCCGGGGCGGCACAATGCCATTGTCGACCGGATGCACGCCCTGGCAAAACGGTTTAATCAGGTGGTGCGGGCCTACAAGGCGCGCCAAACCAACCAGGCGGGGGGCTCCTGGCTCGCCAGTCTGGACGCTGTACCCGCTTCGCAATAGTTCTCCCCGCGTAGTTGAGCCACTCCCGAGTGGCTCTTTTTTCTTTCCCTGGTTTACCTGGAGCGGCATGATGAGTCGCCAGCCTGGCAGGCTGCGTGGTTATAATGCGCGCGAAGGCCAATTAAAAATAAAACAATGAATGGCGCGGAATAGTACCATCAGGGTTCTGGTGGTCGCTTAGGGGAAACTGTTATGAAATCGACTGCCGAGAAGATTCTCGACGCGGCGGAGGATCTCTTTGCGGAGAAGGGTTATGCGGCCACCTCGCTGGGTGATGTGGCTGACCGGGTGGGTATTCGCTCCCCCAGTCTATACAACCACTTCAAGAACAAAGAGGCGTTGTACAACGCGGTATTCCAACGGCTGCTGGCGATCTTTTCCGAGACGCTGCTAGAGTTGCTGGACCGCCCGGTAACCCGTGAAAGCGTGCTGGACTGGCTGCATAAACTGGTTAGAGTGCACCATGCCCACCCCAATCTCGCGCGCCTGCTGCAGCACGCGGCGCTGTCCGGCGGGCCGAATTCCAAAGCCTTGATCGATGGCATGTTCAAGCCGCTGCTGGACCACCAGGATCCGCAGACTTCGGCGGATATCTTCAAGCTGGGCACGCCCGACCTGCAGTCCTGGGCGGTGATGACCCTCAACAATATCGTGATGTCCTATATCACCATGGCGCCCATGTATGCGGATCTGCTGGGCGTCGACCCCTTTTCCGAGCAGGCACTGGAGACCCAGATGGAGTTTATCGACCGGCTGGCGCGCCTGGTCATGGGTATGAGTATCGACCAGCCGGCGGGCGCATGATCATGGCGACCAGTCTGTTGCGCAAGGACGGACGGCTGGAGCTGCGCATCGCAGAGCCGTTGACCCCTCCCTTCAAGGCGCGGCTGGGGCGGCGGCCCGAGCCGGCGCTGGACGACCAGCTCTGTCACTTCGAGCATTTCCAGTACGCCCTGCAGACCGAGGCCTCGGCGGACCGTCTGTATGTGCATCTGGAGGACGGTCGCGGCAGGCAGCTGACCCTGGCGGAGCGCTGTCTGCCCTTTCGCGGCACGCCGAACTTCCGGGATCTCGGTGGCTATCCCGGGGCGGCGGGCGCCGTGGTGCGCTGGGGCATGCTGTACCGGTCAGGCCAGCTGGCGACCCTGACCGATGACGATCTGGGCTTGATGAGTTCCCTGGCGCTGGCCACGATTTGCGATTTCCGGCGCGAAGAGGAGCAGCGTCGTGAACCCACGCGGCTTCCGCCGGAATCGGACATCGCCCTGGTCGCGCTGCCCATTGATCCCGGCAGCATGGCCCGCCTGTTCGAAGATGCCGCCGGCGAAGGCATGGGCGCGCAGGACATGGTGAGCTTTATGGAGGCCATCAATCGCGAGTTTGTGATTCAGCATCGCGAGGTCTACCGGCGTTTCTTCGACGCGGTTCTGGCCAGCCCCGGGCCGCTGCTGTTCCATTGCGCTGCAGGCAAGGACCGCACCGGATTTGCCGCCGCGCTGCTGTTGTCGGCGCTGGGTGTCGAATGGGACGTGGTGCTGGAAGACTATATGCTGACCCGCGACTACCTGCTGGTTCAGGCAGAGCTGTCACGTCTCGCGGACAAGTATGGGGCCGCCTCCAATCCGGCGCTGCTGACGCCGGTACTGGAGGCGCGCGCCAGCTACCTGCAGTCGGGCCGTGAGGTCATGGATCAGGAGTTTGGCGGGGTAACGGGCTATCTTCGCGACGGTCTGGGCCTGGAGCAGGCGGAGATCAGTGAACTGCGGGGTCGCTACCTGTCGCGCTCCTGACGCGACTGCTGCGGGTGCTCCCCGGCAGTGTCGGTATCGTCCTGCTGCGCGCGGCCGGGTCGCTGCCAGCGGGTGTCGGCGGCAATCAGGGCCATCAGCGAAGGCAGGAAATCCGGGTCGTGGTGCTCGCGCTCGCCTCGCGTGTGGCCGCCATCGCCACTGCAGCGCGTATCGGCCATTGGTCCGGGTATCGCCATCGACATGGCTATCGACATCATGAAACGCTCCTGTTGCACGCCTGAACTGAATGTCAGCCCCAATGCAATTCCCGCCTCAGCCTGCCTCCTGTGACGCTGTTTCTAACCTCAGTTTAGGAGCGTCGTCAGGCGTATGAGCGGGTTTTTCGTGCGGCGGTCGTTGCTGTCTTCCCCCTGATCTTTTGACGCCAGCCCCCGTTGAACCGCTGTTCGCCGGGGATCTGCGCGTCAACGGCGGCCGTCAGCCGGCTTTACAGGCTTCCTTGGCGGCCTTGATCTGCTTCTTGTGGCAGTCTTCCTGGCTCTCGAGACCTACGCACCACTTTTTGCGCTTGTCCCAGGCAGTCAGCGGCATTCTCTGGCCGTTCGAGCACTTGACGATGTAGTTGGCATATTCGACGCCATCCGGCGTGACGCCCTCTGATTCAAAGGTAATGCTGGTGGGCTTGGAAGCATGCGCACCGAGTGCGGCAGTGAGCAGAGAGGCGCTGGCAAGTGCGATAAAGGTTTTTTTCATGTTCCCCATTCCGGAAGCTAGTGTGACAAGGTGTGCGGATAACTGGCGATTTTAGCATCCACGGGTCGCCTAATCACAGGGCCGCGACTATTAATCGCAAGTATCGGCGCGGGTCACCTTGGTAAGAAGAGCCCAAGCAATTGAAACGTATGGAAATAAGTGCCGCACAACGGGTGGCGCGGCCGGCCGGTTACCGATTGTTAATGGCCGCTGTCCGTGCGCTCCGGAACCGCTCCGGCTAGCCCAGCGCAAGCCAGATCAGGCCCAGGCCTGCCAGCGCCAGCAACATGGGCTCCCGCGTCTTGTCCAGGCGCGTCAGACCGTACAGGTAGGACAGGGGAGGCAGCAGCAGGGTACACAGGCCCCAGGCGAAATCCTCGCTGGCGGTGTAGATCAGCAGCAATAGCCAGCTCGCAATCAGGGCGGCGATACCAACCGCGAAGAACAGTGCGGAAACAGGATCCATATCAGCTCCGGGTGTCGTTATTGTCAGCCCGAGTCTAGCAAAAGCGCCGCGTCGCAACAGGCTGTTAAAACGCTATCGCAAAAAGTTGTCCCGCAGCAGGGCGATCAACTCGTCTGTCCGCCCATTGAGCACCGCCTTGACGCCGAACAGCGCGGTAGAGGCCACCTGGCCCGGCTCGATCTCGGGGGGCATTACCAGTTCCAGGGCGCTGACCTTGACGCTCAGCAGCGCGGGCCCGTCGTGGGCGAGCCAGCGCTGCATGGCCTCTTCCAGCTGGTCGGCGTGCTCGACCTTTGCGCCGTGCAAGCCGCAGACCTCTGCAAGGGCCGCGAAGTCGGGGTTGTCGAGGCGGGTGAAGGCGTCCAGCTGGCCTTCGACCCGCTGCTCCATTTCGACAAACGCCAGTGAGCCGTTGTCGTAGACCAGCAGCTTCACCGGAATTTTCTCCTGCACCAGGGTCAGCAGGTCGCCCATCAGCATGGTCAGGCCGCCGTCGCCGCACAGGGCGATGACCTGGCGGCCAGGGCAGGCTCTGGCGATGCCCAATGCCTGGGGATAGGCGTTGGCCATGGTGCCGTGCAGCAGGCTGGTCAGGAATCGGCGCTGGCCATTGGCCGTCAGGTGGCGCAGCAGCCAGACCATGGGCGAGCCGCCGTCGGCGGTAAAAATCGCGTCCGCTGCCGCCAGCCGGTCGAGGGTACGGGTGACGAACTGAGGGTGTATGAGGGTTTTGTCCGGCTCCTCGCCGCGCGCGGCATACTCCTGCTGATCGCTGTGCCAGCGTTGCAGGCTGGCCTGCAGATGGGCGTCGTCGCTGCGTGCCTGCAATCGGGGCAGCAGGGCGTTGATCGTCGCACCCACATCGCCCACCAGGCCCAGATGCACCGGGCTGCGCCGGCCGATATGGGTGGGGTCGATATCGATCTGCACGATTCTCGCCTGCTCGGGGTAGAACTGCGTGTAGGCGAAATCGCTGCCCAGGCAGATCAGCAGATCGCAGTCCGCCACCGCGTGCAGCCCCGCGGCATTGCCGAGTATGCCGGTCATGCCGACATTGAAGGGGTTGTCGGCCTCGATAAATTCCTTGGCCCGCGACGTATGTGCGACAGGCGCCTTGAGCCGGCGGGCCAGCGCAATGACCGCGGCGCGGGCCTCGCGGGCGCCGATGCCCGCGTAGAGGGTGATGCGCTGTGCTGCGGCGATTTCCTCCGCCAGCGCGTCGAGTTCGTCCTCTGCGGGCCGGATGACGGGTCGCGGCCGGTGCACGGACCAGGGTGTTTTGTCCTTTGACGTCGCCTTGAACATATCGCCGTTGACCACGATGACAGCGACGCCCCGGCGGGTCAGCGCTGCCTGGGCGGCCATGACTGCAATGCGTCGCGCCTGGTCGGGATGGGCGATGCGCTCGCAAAATACCGAGCACTGCTCGTAGAGTTTCTTCTGGTCCACCTCCTGGGGAAAGCCCAGTCCTTCTTCGCGGCGGTCGACGTTGGAGGCGATCAGCACCAGCGGCGCGCCGTTGCGGTGGCTTTCGAAGATGCCGTTGAGAAAATGCAGGCTTCCCGGCCCGCAGGTGCCGGCGCACACCGCCAGCTCGCCGGTCATATAGGCTTCTCCGCCAGCGGCCAGCGCGCCCACCTCTTCATGGCGAACGTGGACCCACTCCAGTTCCGAGCGGCGTATAACATCGGTGAAGTGGTTGATGGTGTCGCCCACGATGCCGTAACAGCGTTGTGCGCCTGCTTCGAGCAATGTATCGACGAGGATGTCGGAGACGGATTTACTCATGATTCAGCTCCCTGTCGCAGGATGATCCGCGCGTTGTGCAAGTCCATTCGGGGCGCAAAGCTGTCGGCGTCGGCCGCCTGCCACCATTGCGCCAGCGGCGTGTCCTCGGGGCTGTCCAGCAGGATGCCCCGGGGCAGAAACCGTGCAGATCGTCCATTTCACAGGCTTCGGTCGCACTGATGCGGGTGGTGATGTGGTGGGGGCGCAGATCCCGGGGATGGACCATGCCCGCAGCGGCGACGATATCGCCCGGGGCGTCCA
>JAVEVZ010000198.1:0-5667 GCA_034004805.1 Spongiibacteraceae bacterium
GTTCCTTGATCGGTGTGTGGGGCGGCGGCCGCTTGCCGGGGCCCGGAAGACACCGCGGCAACTTCGGCCGCGGTCAGTGGCCGGTATTCGCCCGGCGCCAGTGCCGGGTCCAGGGCAATGCCCGCGACCTGCTCGCGGTGCAGCGCCACCACCCGGTTGCCGGCGGCGGCGAACATCCGCTTGACCTGGTGGTAGCGGCCCTCCTGCAAAGTCAGGCGCGCGCTGCGCTCGCCGAGAATTTCCAGCGTCGCCGGCAGCGTGCGACGCTTCTCGTCGCGCAGGAAAACCCCGGTGGCAAAGCTGGTGATGGCGGCCGCGGGGATCGGGTCGGCGGTCTGGATCCGGTAGATTTTTTCGCAGGCATGGCGCGGCGAGGTGATGCGGTGCGACCACTGGCCATCGTCAGTGAGCAGCACCAGGCCGGTGGTGTCGATATCGAGCCGGCCGGCGACGTGCAGCCGTTCGAGATTGGGCTCGTCGAGCAGCTGCAGCACGGTCATATGCTCGCGGTCCCTGGCGGCGCACACGCAGTCCAGCGGTTTGTGGAGCATGAAGTAGCGCGGCCCGGGCGTGGCCAGGCGCCGCCCGTCGAGGCTGACCTGCGCCGCCTCCCCGATCTGCTGATCGGGGCCTGTTGCCGGCTCGCCATCAACCTGCACCCTGGCGTCGCGGATCGCGTACTTGGCCTGAACCCGGGATAAGTCGGTGACACCGGCGATGAACTTGTCTAGACGCATGGACTCCGTGCCGTACTCATGGGGTGGCTTGCGGGGACAGCCTGGCGCGCCAGTTACGAAGCCGGGTTCTGTCGGGGCGCAAGTATACACAGGCGCCCGCGCCCAGCGCGGCAGGGGAAACCGCCGCTCACGCCAACAGCGCGATACTGCGCAGCACGGCGGCCACCAGATCCGACTGGCGGCCCACCCCCGCCTTGGCAAAGATCGATTTGATATGGGTGCGGACGGTGGACAGGCTGACTCCCTGTTCGAAGGCGATTTCCTTGGCGGTCTTGCCACTCAATAACATGCACACCACCGCGCTCTCGGCGCGGCTGAAGCCGAACAGGCGCCGCACCACTTCGGCGGAGGGCTGCGCGAGCTTGCCCGGCATGCTCAGAAACAGGCACACGGCCGGCGCGTAGTCGTTGTCGATGGCGCTGGACTCGACGCTGGGTCGGATCAGAAACTGCAGGCCGTCCTGGCCGTTGCTGCCGGGCAGCGCCAGCATTTCGCTGTACTGGATATCGCGCTCGACATGGGCCTGCAGGCAACGGCTCAGGGTGGCCTCGAAACTGTCGGCCTGGTCCCCGAACAGGGCCACGATACGGCGCCGGTCCGGGTGTTTGACGCCCAGCTTCTGCAGCCACTGCACCGCCGTGGCATTGCCGCTGAGGTAGTTGCCGCGCCGGCTCAGCATGATGGCGCCGATACCCAGGTGGTCCAGCGCGTCCGACAGCACTGCCCGCTGGCCGCTGAGATCCTGGAAGCGCATAAAGATGGTCAGCGCCCGCGACAGGTGTGGCGCCAGCTCCTCCAGCAGTGTGCGCTCCAGCTCGCCGAAGTTGTCCTGCTCGGGGGTTCGCGACAGCACCAGCAGCGACGGCTCGCCCTCGGCGCCGGCGCCGGCCAGGTTGACGCCCAGAATGTACTCGGTGCCGGCGGGCTGCAGCAGGTCCCGGTAATAGGCGCTGGCCAGCAGCTCCTCGCGGCTCCACAGCTCGTCGAGGCGGCGCGGCATGCCCAGGGGCAGGCCCTGGAAGGGCGTGTAGTTATAGAACTGCGTGGCGTAGCGCTTTTCGTAGTGCTTGTCGGCGTTATAGCTGAAAGTCACCCCGACCCGTCCCAGGCGCGGCATGCGCACCACAAAGGTCGAGGCCTGGCAGCGACACAGGTGACAGAGCTGCTGCAACAGGCCGCGCCACGCCGGTGTTTCGGTGGCGCCGGTGTAAATCGCGTCCATCAGTTCCGCATTCATTATGTTATGACCTGCTCCGGGCGGATCGGGGAGGCTTGCCGTGGCGGCCGATGCGGCTGGCCGCCCTGTATCCCCAGAATGAGCGAGGTTTGACCCCCGCGACAAGCGGCATTGCCGCAAAGCACCGGACGGGAACAACTATTTCAACCCGCTTTGGGTATCCCCGCGCTCGCTGCGGACCCTTACGCTGTGCAGGTATCCAGAGATCACCACGGAGCTCCCCATGAGCGCAGCACCCGGTAAGCGCCTGCAGGGCAAGGTCGCAATCATCACCGGCGCCGCGCGCGGCATAGGCGAAGCCACCGCCCGTCTGTTCGCCGCCGAGGGCGCGCGCCTGGTGCTGGTGGATCAGCGTGCCGAGCAGGGTGCTGCGCTGGCGCAGGCCCTGGGCGAGTGCGCGGTATTCGTGGCCGCCGACGTCAGCCTGGAATCGGACTGGCAGCGCATTGTCGATGCCGCCCACGCGCATTTCGGGCCGGTGACGGTGCTGGTCAACAACGCCGCCCTGCTCAGCATCACCCCGCTGATGGACACTCGCCGCGAGCTGCTGGAACGGCTGTTCGCGGTCAACCAGCTGGGGCCACTGCTGGGGATCCAGGCGGTGGTGCCCGACATGAGGGCGGAGGGCGTCGGCTCGATCATCAATATCGGCTCCTCCGACGCCATAAGCGCCCAGGATATCGGCCTGGTCGCCTATGGCGCGACCAAGTGGGCGCTGCGCGGCATTACCCGGATGGCGGCGATGGAGCTGGGCCGGCACGGCATCCGCGTCAACTGCGTGCACCCGGACGGTGGCAACCCGGCAATGAGCGCGCCGTTCCTGCCCGAAGGCACTGACCCGGAGCAGGCCATGAACACCCACCTCCACCAGATACTGCAGCCACCCCGGGGCCGGGCGCCCGGCGATCGCATGCGCGATGTCGCGTATATGAACGTCTTTCTGGCCAGCGATGAAAGCGCGGCCTGCACCGCCGGCGACTATCCGGTGGACGGCGGTTACACTGCGGGTCGCTGCATGAACTGGCATTCACCCTAATCCGCTAACACCAATAAATCTGCGAGGGACAACCCTATGGCAAGTGCACCGACCTTACCCGCCGACCTGCTGCAATGGGTGGCAAAGACGGCTGGCGCCGAAGTGATCCAGCACCGCCGCCACTCGGCGCGCCGCGAAGCCTGGGTGCTGACCCTGCGCGACGCCGCCGGCAAGGAGCAGCAGTTGTTCCTGCGCATTGACCGCGCACTGGCCGCGGGCAAGGTGTCGACCCGCAACCTGGAGCGCGAAACCCGGCTGATACAGGCCCTTGAGCAGCACGACATTCCCGCCCAGAAAATACTCGGCTGGAACGACACCCACTGCGCGGCCCTGCAGTCCTGGGTGCCCGGTACCGGTCACCTGCAGGGCGAGTCCGCCGCCGACCAGAAGGCGGTGATGATGGAATTCATGGCTATCGCCGCGCGCATGCACCGCATCGATATCGACACCCTGGCGCTGCCCGGCTTCGAGCACCCCAAAACTGCGCTGGCCCACTCCCTGCTGGAGGTCGAAGCGGTGGAGGAGCCGGCGATCTTCCCGGTGTCGGCCTGCCTGACCAGCCCCCTGGCGGCGTTCGGCAAGCGCTGGCTGATCAACCACGCCCCCACCGACGTGCAGGCCACGGTGCTGGTGCAGGGCGATACCGGGCCCGGCAACTTTATGAGCGAGGGCCCGCGGGCCACCGCCATTGTGGACTGGGAGTGGGCCCACTACGGCGACCCGATGGAGGACCTGGGCAATATCTGGGTACGGGATTTCTTCAACCCCAGCTGCAGCGGCGACCTGACACCGTATTTCGAACACTACGCCCAGTGCAGCGGTTTCCGGCTCCAGTACGACAGCATCGCCTATTACAAGGTGCACCAGCTGGTGCGCTCGGTCATCGGCCTCGCCTACCTGACCGAGCAGCTGGACTGGACCACCGCGATCCCCATGAACCTGGGTTATCGCGCCATTATCGATATCGAGACCTGCCGGGCGATGGCGGAACTCAGCGGCCGCCCTCTGCTGGATGCCACGCCCCTGCCCGACGAGGCCAACGGCCTGTCCTTGCACGAGGCCACCGCGCGGCAGATCGAGCGCCTGGTGCTGCCCCAGCTGGACGACCGTTTCACTGCCCAGCTCAGCCAGGGCCACGCCGCGACCCTGCGCTACCTGGCCCTGCGCGAGCGCTGGCAGGCGGACTTCGATCAGCAGGAACTGGACGATCTGCGCGAGCTGCTGGGCAGCGGGATCAGCAACCTCGGCCAGGGCCGCGAGGCGCTGATCCGCCACATCCACAGCCTGGCGATCGCCGACGAGGGCCCGGTGTTGGACCTGCTGTACCGCGCGGCGGTAAATCAGGCGCGGCTGATGGCGCCTTTGACAAAGCCCTGGCAGCAGTGCCGCTGGGCAAAATTCCAGCCGCGGACCTAATACCCCGCACAACCCCGCACACGCCGGTGACCAGGCCGGCATCGCGGGGGGGCTTACCTAACAGGCTTGCAGCACAGGGCCGCGGTCAGAACGCGCCCAGGCTGCGCTCGGCCATGGGCCCCATCGCGGCGTGCAGGATGCCGTGTTCGCGCTGTGCCCACCACAACAGATGCGCCAGCAGATCGGTGTCGCGGCAGGATTTGCCGGCGCGCGCTGCGCGCGCAAGGGCCGTGCGCGCGGCCTGGTAGTCCAGCCAGTCGCGGCCCAGCAGGGCCTCGATGCGGCTCATTTCCTCCTCGGCGTAGTGGTCCGCGCCGTAGCTGTCGAAATCGCGCAGGTAGCGCGTGAGCTGCGCCAGCCCCTGCAGGCGATGGCGGTGGAAGTCCTCGGCGCAGGCGTCGCGCAATACCCCGCTGAGGTTGTCGATCAGGTAATTGAACAGGCCGCTCACCTCTGTCGTTGCGAAGTGCGAAGGCGCAAGGGGCGGCAGCGGTATCCGGTGCAGCAGCGCAAGCTGCTCCAGCAGGGCCAGCAGGTTGGACTGGCGAAACGTCAGCAGCATGGCGATATCGAGTTGCGGGTCCAGCCGCGACAGCGCGATATTGATGCCGACACTCCAGCGCGCCAGCACCAGTACAATGCAATAGCGCAGCGCGTCGATATCCACGGCGCGTCCATCGAGTTCGCCGTACCAGTGGATCAGGTCCGAGGCCCGCCCCAGCGGCGAGCCCAGTCCCCGGCACAACACACAGGCCAGGTCCTCCAGCGGATGACCGATATGTACCAGTTCCCAGTCAATCAGCGCGCGTATCGTGCCGTCCGCATCAAACAGGAAGTTGCCCGAGCCCACATCGCCGTGCACCAGCACCGCAGGGGCCCCGGCATCCGGTGGATGGCTGCGCAGCCAGCGCCAGCAGAATTCCAGCACCGGCTGCGGTTCGGTCACCTGGGCGCGGTAAAGCCCTTCCCAGATATCCAGCTCGGCGGCGATCGCCGCACCCACGGTGGGTGTGTCGTCCGCCAGCCCCGCCTGCGCCACCGGAATCGCCTGCAGGGCAAGGATTTCCCGCAGCAACTGCCGCTGTTGCCGCACCTGGGCCGCCTGGCTCAGCACCACCTGCCCGGAGCTGTAGCCCTCCACAAAGGTCATCAGCAGCGCGCGGTGTTCGGGATTGAACGCCAGCGCCGCCGGCGCCGCACAGGCATGGTCGCCCAGCGCGCGCAGCACGCGGTATTCCCGC
>JAVEVZ010000199.1:0-5643 GCA_034004805.1 Spongiibacteraceae bacterium
AGCAGACCGTGCATATCGCCCGCGAGTCGGGCATCCACTTTATAGCCGCCGGCCACTATGCCACGGAGCGCTACGGCGCCCCGGCGCTGGGTGAAGCACTGGCCCGGGAGCTGGGCATTGCCCACCAGTTTATCGATATCGACAACCCGGCCTGAGTGGGGAGGATTGGGTCTGACGTCTGATGCCGACGCCGGGGCTGTCCGCCCCGGGAGCTAGGACCGGCTGTCGCGGGCCGTGGATTTGTCCAGGCCGTAGTCTTCGCCGAGGGTGCCCTGCTTGTTGGGGGCGTAGTCGCGGGGCGGCTCGATGTGCCGCGCGACGCCGCCGGTGCCCAGGGACTTGACGTCGTGCAGCGCCTTGAGCTGTGGCGCATCCTGCTCCGTACACAGGGTCTCGGCGCCGTGGGCGAGGTGGTTGTGCACATCGCGGTAGCTGTCGGCGAGGTTGTGCAGCAGTTCGGCAGTGCGATTGAAGTGCTGGCCGACCTCGGCCTGATAGTCCTGCTGCTGGCGCTTGAGCTCGCGCAAGTGCTCTTCGAGCTCCTCGCGTCCCTGGCGGTTCGGCACCAGCCAGGTTGCGATGATATAGCCGATAACAATGCCGGCGATCAGGGCCGGCACGACGGCCTGCCAATGTGTACTGAGGGCTTCCATTCGATCACCTGAGGCGAGTGGTTTGCGATTTGTCGCGAGCGACACGGCCGCAGTATAACGGCAAGCGTGCGGCTTGGCATGCGTTGCCAAGCATAGGGTGCGCCGTTAAAGTGGCGCGCTTTCGGGGTCGGGATGGGAGCGGCTGTGACGCCGGAACAGCGATACCAGCAGGATTTGCAACGCGCGGATTTCTTTGAGGACGCCGCGCAGCGTCGCGCGGTGCAGGCTCTGCAGGCGCTGTACACCGAGCTGGTTGCCAGCGAGCATGAGCAGCGCGCCGCCGGTCTGGTGCAGCGCGTGCTGGGCCGCTTTCTGGCGCCTGAGCCGGTCCCGGTGCGCGGCCTCTATATGTGGGGTGGCGTAGGCCGCGGCAAGACCTACCTCATGGACATTTTCTTCGATGCGCTGCCCTTTGAGCGCAAGCTGCGCGCCCATTTCCATCGGTTCATGCGCCGGGTACACCAGGAGCTCAAGTCCCTTGCGGGGCAGAAGAACCCGCTGGAGCTGGTGGCGTCGCGGCTGGCAGAAGAGGCGCGGGTCATCTGTTTTGACGAATTCTTCGTCACCGATATTACCGACGCAATGATCCTGGCCGGGCTGTTTGAGCAGTTGTTCCAGCGTGGCGTGACCCTGGTTGCGACCTCCAATATCGCCCCCGATGACCTGTACCGGGACGGTTTGCAGCGCAGCCGCTTTCTCCCCGCCATCGCGCTGATCAAGCAGCACACCACCGTTATGAATGTGGATGGCGGCACCGACTACCGGTTGCGCGTACTGGAGCAGGCGGAGCTCTACTACACCCCGCTGGGGGAGGGGGCCGAGCACAGCCTTGCCCAGGCCTTCGCGGCCCTGAATCCCGACGCGACGCGGGTGGCGCGGGATGTCGAGCTGGAGGTCGAGGGCCGGCGGTTCCTGGCGCGCGCAGTGGCCGACGACGTGGTGTGGTTCGATTTCACGGTGCTGTGCGGCGGGCCGCGCAGCCAGAACGACTATATTGAGCTGGCCCGCGAGTACCAGACGGTGCTGATCAGCGATATCCCGGTGTTGGGCCAGGGCAAGGACGACCAGAGCCGGCGCTTTATCAACCTGGTGGACGAGTTCTACGACCGCAATGTAAAGCTGGTGCTGTCCGCCGCGGCGCCCCTTGACCAGCTCTACCCCGGCGGACGCCTCAGCTTCGAATTCGGGCGGACCCGCTCGCGCTTGCTGGAGATGCAATCCCACGACTACCTGGCGCGCGAACACAGGCCCTGATCAGTGGTTTTGGTGCTTGAAATGGTCAGACCTCTTCTGTAGTATTCGCGCTCTTTCTCAGAACCTGCCCCCAGAGGCCGAATTCATGAAGACCTTCAGTGCAAAACCAGGCGCCGTGGCGCAGGACTGGTTTCTGGTGGACGCCAGCGGCAAAACGCTGGGTCGCCTGGCGGCTGAAATTGCCCACCGCTTGCGCGGCAAGCACAAGCCCGAATTTACTCCGCACGTTGATACCGGCGACTATATTGTCGTCATCAACGCGGAGAAAGTGCGCGTTACCGGCAATAAAGCCAGCGACAAGATCTACCATCACCACACCGGCTTTCCCGGCGGCATCAAATCGATCAGTTTTGAAAAGCTGATCGACAAGGCCCCCGAGCGCGTGCTTCAAACCGCAGTGAAAGGCATGCTGCCCCACAATGTGCTGGGTCGTGCAATGCTCAAAAAACTCAAGGTCTATGCTGGCGATGCCCATCCGCATGCCGCTCAGCAGCCACAACCTTTGCAGATCTAACGGAAGTCGTCCATGTCAGCCACTCAGTACTACGGAACTGGTCGTCGCAAAACTGCCACCGCACGGGTTTTTCTGCGCGCGGGCAGCGGCACTATCACCATCAACAAGCGCAGCCTCGACCAGTACTTTGGTCGTGAGGTGGCGCGCATGATCGTGCGTCAGCCGCTGGAACTGGCCCAGGTAAACGACAAGTTTGATGTCAATGTCAGCGTGGCTGGCGGTGGCAGCTTCGGTCAGGCCGGCGCCATTCGGCACGGGATAACCCGCGCATTGATGGAGTACGACGAGACACTGCGCCAGTCGTTGCGCCGCGCCGGGTTCGTAACCCGCGACGCCCGCGAAGTAGAGCGCAAGAAGGTGGGTCTGCGTAAAGCGCGCAAGCGCCCGCAATACTCCAAGCGCTGAGCCCGCGCTCACGCGCTGTCGAAAAAACGTCCTGGCGGTCTCCGCGGGACGTTTTTTTTTGGGTTGGAATGCGGTTTTTCCTTTGCGGCCACAGGGTTATTCTTGTGCTTCAGGGGCAATTTCTTTACCATTTCGCAGATTTTTTACGTGGGGTTTGCGCGGATCATCCGTTGCTGCCCGGTCAACCATAAGCCTGCTAATTTTTGGGGGAAACGCCATGAGCAATGACGGCGTGAACACGGGCCGCCGGCGCTTCCTCACCGCCGCGACATCGGTGGTGGGGGCTGCCGGCGTTGTTGCCGCCGCAGTGCCGTTTGTGGGTTCCTGGAATCCCAGCGCGAAAGCCAAGGCCGCCGGGGCACCGGTCAAAATCGATATCGGCAAGATCGAGCCCGGCCAGATGGTGACCGAAGAGTGGCGCGGCAAGCCCGTGTACATTCTGCGCCGCACACCCGAGGCGCTGGAGGCGATACGCAAGGACGACAGCAAGGTTGCTGATCCCAACTCGGAAAAATCCGAACAGCCAACCTACGCGGCGGGAGAGTACCGTTCAATCAAGGACGAATACCTGATTCTGGTGGGTCTGTGTACACACCTGGGTTGTGCGCCCAAGTACCGGCCGGAGGTTGGCTCGGTGGAGGATGACTGGCTGGGCGGTTTCTTCTGCCCCTGTCACGGTTCCAAATTCGATCTGGCAGGGCGCGTCTACAAGGGCGTTCCAGCCCCTACCAACCTGGTGGTGCCGCCCCATCGCTACGAATCAGACACCGTGATCGTCGTCGGTGAAGACCAGGAGGCCGCGTAATGAATAATGCTCTTATCGGTTTGCGGGACTGGGTGGATGCGCGCCTGCCGATCATGCGCGCCTGGAACACCCATATGGGCCAGTACTACGCGCCCAAGAATTTCAATTTCTGGTATTTCTTTGGCGTGCTGTCGCTGGTGGTGCTGGTTAATCAGCTGATCACCGGCGTGTGGCTGACCATGAGCTACGTGCCTTCCGCCGAGGGTGCGTTTGCTTCCGTCGAATACATCATGCGCGATGTGGAATACGGGTGGATCATCCGCTACCTGCACTCCACCGGCGCGTCGGCCTTCTTTGCGGTGGTGTATCTGCACATGTTCCGCGGCCTTTTGTACGGCTCTTATCAGAAGCCGCGCGAGCTGGTGTGGATATTCGGCATGCTGATCTACCTGGTGCTGATGGCTGAAGGCTTCCTGGGCTACGTGCTGCCCTGGGGCCAGATGTCCTACTGGGGAGCGCAGGTCATCGTGTCCCTGTTCGGCGCCATTCCGGTGGTGGGCGAGGACATCGTGCAGTGGATTCGCGGCGATTACCTGATTTCCGGCATCACGCTTAACCGGTTTTTCGCCCTGCATGTCGTGGCGCTGCCCATCATTCTGCTCGCGCTGGTTGTGCTGCACCTGCTGGCGCTGCACGAGGTGGGCTCGAACAACCCCGATGGCATCGAGATCAAGAAGAACAAGGATGAAAACGGCAAGCCGCTGGACGGTATCGCGTTTCACCCCTATTACACCGTGCACGACCTGCAGGCGATTGTGGTATTTCTCGCGGTATTTCTCACGGTGGTGTTCTTTTTCCCCGAGATGAACGGCTTCTTCCTCGAGTACGCCAACTTCGAAGAGGCCAACTCGCTGAAGACGCCAGACCATATCGCGCCGGTGTGGTACTACACGCCGTTCTACGCGATGTTGCGTGCTGTCACCTACCCGCTGTTTGGTCTCGACGCGAAATTCTGGGGCTTTGTGGTGATGGCGGGCGCCATAGCCATCCTGTTTGTGCTGCCATGGCTGGACCGCAGCCCAGTCAAATCCTGGCGTTACAAGGGCTGGATGACCAAGGTTGCGCTGGTCAGCTTTGTCGTATCGTTTATCGTGCTCGGTTATCTGGGCGTGTTGCCACCGACGCCGGGGCGTACCACGGTGGCGCAGATTTTCACGGTGGTGTATTTCGCTTTCTTTATCCTCATGCCCATCTACACCAGCATTGAAAAGACCAAGCCGGTTCCGGAAAGGGTGACGATGAAATGAAAAAAACGCTGATTGCCTGGTTGTTTGCCCTGGCACCGCTGGCGGCACTGGGTGCCGGTGGGTCCGGCTGGCCGCTGGATCGGGTCCAACTGGACCTCGCCGACAGCGCCTCCCTGCAGCGCGGCGCGCAGTTGTATATGAACTACTGCATGGGCTGCCACAGTCTTGAGCACGCGCGCTATGAGCGCACTGCCAACGATCTGGGTATCCCGGTAGACCTGTTCGAGAAATACCTCAAGTTTGACGCCAGCGCCAAGATCGGCGATCTGATGCAGAACGCCATGGCTACCAGGGACGGCAAGCAGTGGTTTGGCGCTGCGCCGCCGGACCTGACCCTGATTGCGCGCGCCCGGGGCCCCGAGTGGCTGTACACCTACCTGCGGACCTTTTACGCCGACCCGTCGCGGCCATACGGGGTCAACAACAAGGTATTCCCGGATGTGGGCATGCCGCATATGCTGCTTGAACTGCAGGGTATGCAGGAATGCGCACCGGGCCCGGCGCACGCCGCCAACGGTGGCGTACTGCGCGATCCGCTGACCGGTGAAGAGAAGCTGTACGGGGATGACGGCAAGCCGCTGAACCCCTGTGGCCGCCTCAAGGTGGCCCAGCCCGGCAGCATGGAGCCCGCGGAATACGATAAGGCCATGCGCGATCTGGTAAACTTCCTCACGTACGTAGGCGAGCCCATACAGCTGAAGCGCCAGAGCATAGGGATTTACGCCCTGTTGTTCCTGGCGGTCTTCTTTGTGTTTGCCTGGCTGC
>JAVEVZ010000200.1:0-5620 GCA_034004805.1 Spongiibacteraceae bacterium
CGTCAGACCCTTTTGGCGGCGGCGATTGCAATTCAGCGCGAGCTTGGCCGTGCCCCCAACCCCAAATCAACGGCACCGGTTTTGCCTTTAGCATCCAGCGTCAGACGTCCAGCCCGCTTGTAGCGTCTCCCGTCTCCCGTCAAGCGTTCAACCAGTCTGCGTTCCGTCTTGCCTTTAGCGTCCAGCGTCCAGCGTTAGACGCCCAGCCCCGCCGTCACCCACAACACCACCGCCAGCACCATCACCGCCAGCCCGGTGCAGATGCCCAGTGGCATGACCAGGATTGAGAGCAGTGTGGGCTCGGGCGGCGGTATCGGGTTTTGCGCGGCGGCTTTCCGCTGGGTGTGGCTGTCGAGTGAGGTGCGCCGTACCGCTGCCGGTGCCCAGCCCTCGGCGGGCGCTCCGGCTGCGGCGCGCACCACCACGGCGCTGACATTGTCGCGGCCACCGGCGGCCACTGCGGCATCCACCAGGCGCCGGGCCAGTGCGGCGCTGTCGCTGGCCGGCGCGGCGATCAGCTGTGCCAGCGTTGCGTCGCTCAACTCATCGTTGAGGCCGTCGGAGCACAGCAGCAGGACGTCATCGCGCCCCAGTTCGCCCGCAATCCGGTCCACCGTGGGCGGCTCATCACCCGCGCCCAGGGCCTGGGTGATCAGATGGCGCTGGGGGTGGTGGCGCGCCTCGTCGAGGCTGATCGCCGCGCTGGCCAGCAGCCCTTCGACGAAGGAGTGATCGCGGGTAATCTGCAGCAGGCTGGCCCCGGTCCACAGGTAGGCGCGGCTGTCGCCCACCCAGGCCAGCTGGTACTCACAGGCTGCAAACTGCGCGACCACCACCGTCGAACCCATGCCCTGGCGGCCCGCGCCCTCGGCGGCCGCCTGCTGTATCGCGCGGTGGGCGTCGAGCACCGCCGACGCCAGTGACTGGCCACGCCGCAGCTGTGAGCACACCACGTCGCGGGCAATAGCGCTGGCGATCTCGCCCCCCGCATGGCCGCCCATCCCGTCGGCCACCAGCGCCAGGCCGTGATCGGCATCCGCAACGTAGCAGTCCTCGTTGTGGTCGCGCCGGCCCTGATGGGTGGCGCCGGCTATGTCGTGACGAAGTGTAACCACGGCTTTCTCTTTAATGGGCCCCGGGCGTTATTGCTGTCGGAACTGGCCGGTCTGCGGGTCCCGGCTGTCGCCAACCGTACCCCGGACTCCGCGCGCTGCGTTCAGGCCCGGTACGCCGCCGTCCGGTTGCGGCCGCTGTTCTTGGCCTGATACAGCGCGGCATCCGCATTGCAAACCCAGGTCTCAGGCGTGTCATCCCCGTCGCTGAGCGCGGCGACACCCAGACTGACGGTGAGCTGTATATCGACGCCATGACACTGTAGGTGGCTGTTCTCTATGGTTTTGCGCAATCGCTCACAGAACACCAGAGCGCCCTCGACGCCGGTGCCCGGCAACAACACCACAAACTCCTCGCCGCCATAGCGACCACAGATATCCACTTCGCGGCAGCTGTTCAGCAGGGTCCGGGCAACCATGCAGATCGCGGCGTCCCCCACCTGGTGCCCGTAGCGATCGTTGATGGATTTGAAGTGGTCAATATCGAACATCACCAGGCTGCAGCTCTCGCAGCTGCGGCGCACGCGCTTGAACTCCTGGTGCAGACGTTCGTCCCAGTAACCCCGGTTGTTCAAACCGGTCAGACGATCGGTGCGGCTCAGCAGCAGCAATTGTTCCTGGGCCTGCTGCAGCTGGCGTTTGCTGAGCGCGCTGTCAGTCACGTCGTAGATGACAATAGCGACCTTCTCCACCACGTCATTTGTCGAGCGCAGGGGCACAAAGGTGCAGTTCTGGTACATGAATTCGACGTCGAAATGCAGCGGCATATTGAGTCGGAACAGAAACAGATAGGGGCGCTGCTCCCAGGTGCTGTAGGCCGGCACGCCCAGCTCGAATACCGAGCGGATGCGGCGCGTGATCCAGCCCGCATCGCTGTCGGGAAACACCTCGAGCAGGGAGTGGCCGATCACGGCGTCGGCATGCTTGCCCGAATGGGCCTGCATAAAGCGGTTGAACACCGCGATCGTCAGCTCAGCATCCACCACCAGGACGCCGATATCGGTGCTCTGGATCACGTCCAGCAGCCAGTGCAGTTCCTGTAGCTCGCTGGCGCCGCTCATGTTAGTCCAGCAGCAGGCCGATCTTGTCGAACAACACCGCCAGGCAGCGCTCGTGGAACAGCACCACCAGGTCACAGCTCAGATCAAAGCCCTCGAACCGGTAGTTGAGTTCCACGGCCAGCGTGCGTTTCCAGGGGAAGCGCTGAGCGCGCAGCATTTCGCCCAACAGGGTGTGCTGGCCGTACAGCGCCGGGTGTTTGATCATGACGTCGAGACTGAGCTGCTGGGATATGCCCTGCACGCAGGTCGCGATCAGCAGCGAGGCGATTTCCAGCACTAGTTCGCGCTGGTGGGCGTCGGACAGCACCTGTCCGCCGTGGCCCATCAGCGCCGCCAGTTCGCCCAGGCTCCCATCGCTGAACAGCAGCATGGCTTCACCGCTGACGCCGGCACCGATAAATGCCTGGGTGACCGCAGTCACCCGCGCCGACTCCTCGAAGGTGGTCAGCGCCATCATGATGTCGGCGGATTCGATCAGGTGTACCCGGGGAATGGGCATATGAATAAACGCCGAGCAGTTCTCCGCGACCTTTTCGGCGGACTGCCCCACGGCGACATTGGCAATCTCCTGCATGCCGTCGCGAATATCGTCTGTAAATTCCGCCGCTTCCACCCATGTGTTCCTTTGCGCAACCTGATCAAGTCTAGCAGTTCCCGCGCGGCCCGCAGGTTTGGCACGGAACGGGTTCACAGGCCGCGGTGACACGCTCTCAATAATGCGGTGGCGGCGTCTCCGGCGCGGACTCCGCGGCACTGTCCAGCACCTGCAGCAGGTAGTCGCGCAGGGCCTGCTGCTCGCGCTGCAGACGCTCCAGCGCTGCGGCCTGCTGCGCCACCTGCCGGTCCAGCGCCTGCACCAGATCCTCCTGAAACGCGAAGCGGGTCTGCAGGTCTTCCAGTTGCTTCAACAACGTATCGGCCACGTTGGGGTCTCCTCGGCACAGAGTCTGTTCACAGCACGCGATTATGCACGCGCCCCGCCACAAAACCGTCCACGATCTGCGCCAGCTGATCCACCAGCCGTTGCCGCGACTGGCGGCTGCCCCAGGCGGAGTGTGGGCTGAGTATCAGATTGGGCAGCCCGGCCGCCAGCAGTGGACTGCTGCCGTCGCGGGGCGGTTCGGTGGCCAGCACATCGATGCCCGCGCCGCCCAGATGGCCGCTGCGCAACGCATCCGCAAGGGCCTGCTCATCGACAATGCCGCCCCGCGCGGTGTTGATCAGCAGCGCGCCGGGGCGCATGCGATCCAGGGCAGCAGCGTCAATCAGCGCATGGGTCTCGGCACTGTAAGGACAGTGCAGGCTCAGCACATCAGCCCAGGCCAGCAGTTCCGCCAGCGGCGGGCGCCCGGGGTCAGGTGGCGCATCGCGGCGCAGGCTCGCCGCAAAACGCACCTCCATACCGAATGCCCGAGCGACGGCCGCAACCGCCTGTCCCAGCGCGCCGCGGCCCACCAAGCCCAGGCGCCTGCCGGCCAGTTCCTCAATGGGGTAGTCCAGCAGGCAGAAAAACGGGCTCCTGTGCCAGTCGCCGCGGCGCACCGCCTGGTGGTAGTCCACGAGCCGGGTGCTCAGGGCCAGCAGCAGCGCAAAGGTGTGCTGAACCACAGACGGGGTGGAATAGCCCACCGCATTGCACACGGTGATGCCGCGGCGCGCGGCGGCAGGAAGATCGATATTGTTGGTGCCGGTGGCCATCACCGCGATCAGCCGCAACTGCGGGGCCGCCGCCAGCGCCGCGGCATCCAGCACCACCTTGTTGGTCAGCACCACCTCCGCTGCGGCGATGCGCGCGGCAACCTGGTCGGGTGCGGTGGTTTCGTGGATATCCCAGTGCGGCAGGCAGTTGAGCAGTCCCTCCAGCACCAGGTCGGCGGGCGCCAGGGAGGCGTAATCCAGTATTACTCCGCGCTGCATGGGACACTCCGTGGGTTGCTATATTGCTCCGGCGCTTGCGGGCCACTGCCTCGACGCCTGCGCCTTGGACTGAACAGGCTCGCGATTATAATGGCCGGCCAGCGAACCATTACAGGAATGACCATGGGACGACCGGTCTACTCCACCGAACAGGGGCGTTTG
Source organism: Spongiibacteraceae bacterium (assembly GCA_034004805.1). Lineage (GTDB taxonomy): Bacteria > Pseudomonadota > Gammaproteobacteria > Pseudomonadales > CAMLJR01 > JAVEVZ01. The sequence goes on from JAVEVZ010000200.1 coordinate 4,253, forward strand.
TGCCCCGATTGCGCCGCCCCCGTGGCCCGGTGTCGCTGCAAAGTGCGGGCACGGACACCCGACGCCGGTGACGGCGTGTTGCGTATCCGCCGCGAGCGCAAGGGGCGCGGCGGCAAAACCGTCACTGTAGTGAGCGGTTTCGCCCTGCCGGAGGCGGAACTCAAGAGCCTGGCAAAGCAGTTGAAGCAGGCCTGCGGCAGTGGCGGAACGCTCACTGCCACAGGCCTCGAGGTCCAGGGCGACAGGGTGCAGCAGCTGCTGGAGTTACTCCAGGCGCGCGGCTTCCAGGTCAAGCTCGCCGGTGGCTGAGTCAGCGCTGCTCACCGTGCACGGGCTCAGCCATTCGGTGGCCGACGGGCGCGGGCGCTTGCCGGTGCTCAGGGATCTGGCTCTCACCCTGCAGGCCGGCGAAATCGTCGCGGTGGTCGGCCCCAGCGGCGCGGGCAAGACCACCCTGCTCAATCTGCTGGCGGGACTGGAGCGGCCGGACGCCGGCAGCATCCGCCTCGGCGATACCGAGGTCACGGCCCTGCGCGGACTCGCCCTGTCCCGCTGGCGGCGTCGCAATATCGGTTTCGTGTTTCAGTTTTTCAATCTGATTCCCACCCTGACCGCAGCGGAGAACTGCCTGCTGCCCGGCGCCCTGGACGGCCGCCCGGCCAGTCCCGCCGCCGCCCAGCAGGTGCTTGAGCGACTGGGCCTGGGTGAACTCGCGGCGCGCTATCCTGAGCAGCTGTCGGGGGGCGAGCAGCAACGCGTGGCCATCGCCCGCGCACTGTTGAGTCGACCGGCTCTGCTGCTGGCGGACGAACCCACCGGCAACCTCGACACCCACACCGCCGACACCGTGGCCGGTCTACTGTTCGAACATTTGCGCGCCGCCGCAATCAGTGGTGTGATCGTCACCCACAGCGAAGCTCTGGCGGCGGGCTGCGACCGGCGCCTGGTATTGCGCGACGGCCATCTGCAATGACGACCCCCGCAAGGCCGCCACGCGCTCCGTGTAACAGCGCGGCACTGAGGCCGCAGGAGGCACCATGAAACGGTATACCAATGTCGACGACATCAAACGCCGCGCCGCCGATGACAACATCACCGCCGAGGAACTGGACATCCTGGTCTCCTCAACCCGCGAACTGAGCGCCCAGCGCGAACGCGAACTGAATCAGCTCAACAAACTGCTGGACGATCTCGAGGGGCGATTGGGGGATGTGTTTGAGCGCTAGAAGTCTGACGTCTGACGCTAAACCGGGCTGGACGTCTGACGTCTGACGCTCGTCGCTAAAACCAAAACCCGTACTTTCGATCCGGGGTCCAGGCCCGTCCAGCGGTTAGCCCAATAGCGTCAGTCGGCCCGCGTCAGTCGTC
>JAVEVZ010000201.1:0-5592 GCA_034004805.1 Spongiibacteraceae bacterium
CAGCGCCAGACGCCGTTGCCCGCCAGCACGTCGCGGTCCACCTGGTCGAAGAAACGCGCCAGGCCCTCCGGGTCGGCGCAGCAGTCGGCGCGGGTGCGGAATTCCTGCGCCGGATCCAGCTGTTTGACGACCCGCGCCGGGTTGCCTGCCACCACCACATTGGCGGGTACGTCGCGGGTCACACAGGCGCAGGCGGCGACGACGCTGTTGGCGCCGATGGTCACGCCCTTGAGCACGGTGCTGCGATCGCCCAGCCACACATTGTCGCCAATATGCACGGGCTGCACCGCGTCGCTGCGCCGGTTGCGGTCGTAAATGCCGTGCCAGTCGCTGTCGGTGATGTACACACCGTTGGCCATCATCACGCTGTGGCCGATCACGATTTCGTCGCTGGCGGAAATGCGGGTACCGGGGCTGATCAGCACGTAGTCGCCGATGGTGATGCGGCCCTGGCCCACGTCGCGCCCCCACACGCCGATGCGCACCCGGCTGTCGGCCTCACTGATAATGGTCGCGCACTGGCCGATGCGGATATTGGCGCCGGAAATACTGGTGTACCAGGGCTTCATGAAGTTGGCGTGGGGCCCCAGCTCGGCGCAGGCCGGAGCCAGGAAATGTGCGGTGTAGGCGTCGCGCAGGCGCAGGTAAGCGCGCTTCAGCCAGTAGGGGCGGAGATCCGGTTTCATGGATTTGCTGTTCGTTTTATGGGTTTTCTGCTCATTGCGTTCTGAGCCGCGGGCACTTGACTGGCGGCCCGCCAGCACCTCCACAGCGTGGACCGCAAAATACCTCCGGCACGGCGCACGCAGTGTGGCAGCGGTCGCCATTCAGGGCAAACCCCGGCGCTGATCAGGCGCCTGATGCTACACTGCCGCGCCCGCAGATACCCGAGCAGCCGCCGACCGTGGGCAACAGTCGTCTTGTCATCAGCAGCCAGACCGATATCCACCCGCGCCTCGCGGAGCTGGTGGCGCGCCACCGCGCACATCCCTATCGCGCGCCGATCGCGGCGCACAATCAGCGCGCCTTTGACGACGCGCAGGCCTGGCTGCAGCGCCGTCGCGGCCCGCTGATCCTCGATTCTTTTTGCGGGGTCGGCGCCAGCACCGTATACCTTGCCCGGCGCTACCCCGAGGCGGCAGTGATCGGCATCGACCGCTCGGCCGAGCGCCTGGCGCGCCATACCAGCTACCGCGTCGCGGGGGTCGACAATTACCTGCTGCTGCGCGCCGACACCGAGGATCTGTGGCGACTGGGCCAACAGGCCGGCTGGCGCCCCGCCCTGCACAGCCTGCTGTACCCCAATCCCTGGCCCAGGCCCGCGCAGCTGCGGCGGCGCATCCACGGCTCGCCGCTGCTGCCCACCCTGCTGGCCCTGGGCGGCACGCTGTGGCTGCGCAGCAACTGGGAACTGTATGCCCGTGAATTTGCGTTTGCCCTGGAGCTCAGCGGCTTGACGCCACGACTGCGCAGCTGTCAGCCTGAGCCTCCGATCACGCCGTTCGAGCGCAAATACCTCGCCAGCGGCCAGACCATTTACGAGTGCTGCCACCAGGATTCCACCGGCACCGCTCCGTTATAATCCGGGCCCCAGCCCGGGAGGACAGCCCCCATGCAACAGACCGCCATCGCCCTCAAGGACCGCGACCCGCTGTGGGCGACCATACGCGCGGAAACCGAGCAAGAGGCTGCCGGTGAACCGATCCTCGCCAGTTTTCTGCACGCGACCATACTCAATCACGCGCGCCTGGAATCGGCCCTGTCCTTCCACCTGGCCCACAAGCTCGACAGCCCCACCGCCTCGGCGCTGCTGCTGCGCGAGGTCATTGAGGAAACCCTGGCAGGGGACGAGACCATCGGCCAGGCAATCCGCTGCGATATCCGCGCCGTCAAGGAGCGCGACTCGGCCTGCGACAGCTACGCCACGCCATTTTTGTACTTCAAGGGCTTCCACGCGCTGCAGGCCTACCGCATCGCCCATTCCCTGTGGAAGCAGGGCCGCGAGTCACTGGCGCTGTTTTTCCAGAACCGGATCTCCTGCGAGTTCGGCGTGGATATCCACCCCGCAGCCCGCATCGGCTACGGCATCCTGCTGGATCACGCCACCGGCGTGGTCATCGGCCAGACCGCGGTGGTAGGCAATAATGTGTCAATGATGCAGGGCGTGACCCTGGGCGGCACCGGCAAGGAGCACGGCGACCGCCACCCCAAGGTGGGCGACGGGGTGCTGATCGGTGCCGGCGCGACGATCCTGGGCAATATCCATATCGGCCACTGCTCCAAGGTCGCGCCGGGCAGCGTGGTGCTCAAGAGCGTGCCGCACAATTGCGCGGTGGCCGGCGTGCCCGCGGTGGTGATCGGTGAAACCCGCTGCGACCAGCCGGCCCTTGAAATGGACCACGGCATCAATCTGGGTGGCGGCTGACCCTCAGCCCGGCGGCTTGCAGTCGGGCCTGAGGCCACTGGCCCGCGCCCGCTGGTAGGCCGCCATGGCGTCGCCCATGTGCTTCTCGAGATCCTGAATGCGGGTCTGGTGCGACGGGTGGGTCGACAGAAACTCCGGAGGCTGCTGGCCCTTGGACGCGCTGGACATATTGCGCCACAGCGCGATGGACTCACGGGGATCGTAGCCGGCCTGAGCCATCAGGCGCAGGCCCAGCACATCCGCTTCGGACTCCTGCACGCGCCCGTAGGGCAGCACCAGACCGTACTGCGCGCCCAGGCCCAGCATGCCCATCAGGGTATCCCGCTGGGGCCCGGCCTCACCCAGCAACACACCGGCCAATTGCTGGCCGGTCTGCGCAGCGTACTGCAGCGATACCCGCTCGGCGGAGTGGCGCGCCTGCACGTGGCCGATCTCGTGGCCGATGACTGTCGCCAGCTGAGCCGCGTTCACCGCCACTTTGAGCAGGCCGCTGTGCACGCCGATCTTCTTGCCCGGCAGGGCAAAGGCGTTGGCCGAGTCGTCCTCGAACACGACAATCTCCCAGTCGCGCCCTTCCTGGCCCGGCAGGGTGGCGAGAATGCTGTCGCTGACACAGCTCACGTAGCGATTCAGCCCCGTGTTTTTTGTCACCGGCAACTCGCTCTTCATCTGATCGAAGGCCGCCACTCCCATCTGTCCGATCTCGCCATCGGAAATCAGCAGGAGCTGGTTGCGCCCGGTGGGCGAGGTTGCGCAGGCGGCGAGCAGTGCAATGCACAGCGCAGCGGTCCAGCGCCGATTCCAGCGCTGATAAGGTGTACCTGACATCATTGTTCTCCGCCATGCATCGGGGGCTATACTCTGCCATAGCTTGAGCATCGCGGTGAAGCATGGGCAACCCGGACCTCATCAATACTCCGCCAGGTTGTCCTGCACAGCCCCGCACCGCCGATCGTTTCCTGGCCCCGTCTCTGCGCGACAGCGACCTGCTGCGCCCCCGGGCCCGCACCCTGGCCGCCGCACTGCTGCTGGCGCTGGCGCTCAGCGTCGTCGGACAGCTCCCCCTGGCACTGCTGGAAACACCCCTGGACGCTTCTCGCGGCCATCTCGCGCTGGGCCTTTTCAGCCTCGCGCTGTCGGGCCTGCTGTGGCAGCTCAAGCGATGCGACACCCTGGCGATGACCGGCAACCTGACAGTGCTGCTGTTGGGCGCGGGGGTCACGGTCGCTTACCTGGCCAGTCTCCCGATCCCGGGCGCGCCGTCCGCGCTGGTTCTCGGCGCCATGCTCGGCCTGCCGCCGCTGGCATTTCTGAGCGCGGGTCGCCGCGCGGGCGTGGTTTGGACCGCGACACTCGGGCTCGCCCATCTCGCGCTGGGACATTACCCTGCGCTCATGGCAGGCTACCCGCTCGCCGATCAACTGCCGTCAGCCCTGGTGCTGGCCCTGGCCTACGGCCTGGTGGCCGCCATCGGCGCGGTCTACGAGCAGGGCCGGCAACACCTGGAGCGACGCCTGCTGGAGAGCTGCCCGCCCCCCGATGTGCCGACGCTGCTGGACACCCTGACCGGCCTCCACAACCGCAGCGGCTTTGACCGGGCCCTGGATGCCGCCATCAGCCACGCCCAGCGCTGTGGCGAGCAGCTCGCGCTGGTGTATATCGATCTCGACCAGTTCACGCCGATCAACCAGCGCTACGGCCACATTGTCGGCGACAGCGTGTTGCGAACCGTCGCCCTGCGCCTGGCCGGCGCGGTGCGCGGCTCCGATATCTGCGCGCGGCTCAGCGGCGACAAATTCGCGGTGATCATGCGCGGCCAGCAGCAACTGGAAAACGCCCATACCAGCGCCGAGAAAATCTACAAGGCTATCTGCCAGCCGATACCCCTGTCGGGCGCGAACATCGACCTGGGGGCCAGCATCGGCGTTACCCTGTGCCCGGCCCACAGCGCGGACACCGAGACCCTGTGGCTTTACGCCACCATAGCCATGCGCACGGCCAAGGCCGGCGGCAGCCGGGTGCGGCTGTTTCACCCCGATATCGATCTGGAGTCGTGACGGCATTATGAAAGGCCAGCGCTGCCCCTGGTGTGGCACAGACCCGCTGTACCAGCGCTACCACGACGACGAGTGGGGCGTGCCCTGCAATGACGACGGCCGGCTGTTTGAGTTCCTCACCCTGGAGGCGGCGCAGGCGGGCCTGAGCTGGATCACCATATTGCGCAAGCGCGACGCCTACCGCGCAGCCTTTGCCGGGTTTGATGCGCAGGCCGTGGCGGCCTACGACCAGCGCGACGTGGCGCGCCTGATGGGCGATGCCGGCATTGTCCGCAACCGCCTCAAGATCGAAGCCGCGATCAGCAACGCGCGGCTGTTCTTGGAGACCCGGGCACAGCACGGCAGCTTCAGCGCCTACCTGTGGAATTTCGTGGATGGCCGGCCGGTGCAGAACCGCTGGCGGCGCATGGAGCAGGTGCCGGCCACCACACCGCTGTCGGACACCATCAGCAAAGATATGAAGAAGCGCGGCTTTCGGTTTTTCGGCAGCACGATCTGCTATGCACACCTGCAGGCCACGGGCGTGGTGAACGACCACCTGGTCGACTGCCCCGCCCATCAGCGCTGCAGGGCGCTGGGGCAGAATTTCACGCCCTGAGGGTCCGACTTGAGATTCGGCCTGCTCAGTCCTTGCTCCAGGGCGTGCACAGCGGCGGGTCGGTCACTTCCTTGTATTCGCACAGGGACACGGCGCCATTGCTGGAGTTGATGCGCCAGGTCGACAGCACATCGTCACCGGGAATGATGTCGTAGTTGCCGGCGCGGCCGCCGGCGCTCCAGGGGTAGCAGGCGGGCTCGCTGGTATGGCCCTCGAAGCCGCACAGGGACACGGCGCCGTCGCCGTGATTGACCCGCCACACCGACAGGTTGCCCTTGGTGGAAAAACCACTGAACTGGCCGTTGGAGGCCAGCGCCGGCGCCCCCAGCGCAAAGGCCAGGCCGTGAACGAGCAAAAGCTGCTTGATGATCATAGGCGTTCCACCGCATCAAAAGTGTATGGAGCGTGCGATCCTGGCACCCGGCGACCGGGCGCGCCCTGAATACTACCAGCCTACGGAAAATGTGCAGCCCCGCGCTATGCTGCGGTGGGTGAATGCCGATACACTGCCC
>JAVEVZ010000202.1:0-5575 GCA_034004805.1 Spongiibacteraceae bacterium
ATAGCGGAAGTCTGCATGGCTCTGGGCGGGAAACAGGCAGCGGTCGCCGGGCAGCACCGGGGTGCTGCTGACCTGCCGATCGTCGATCAGCATGGCCTGCACGGCGCCATCGGGCGTCAGGCGCCAGCTGAGGACCTCGGTGAGCACCAGCGTGTGGTCGTTTTCGTGGGCCAGCATGGCGTGGGTGCCTATCAGGTCGGGAATTTCCTGTTCGGGCAGGCCGTGCTGCTCGACACGGCCGAAGTAGCTCGCCGCACCTTCCAGCTCCAGCGCCTTGTGGGGCGGCGGATCATAGAAGATGGTTTCGCTCATCGGGTTGTAATAGCCCTGCCACTCTCCTGAGTCGGGGTCCCCCAGCAGCTCACAGGCCATCACGTCGTTGAGCCATGGCACCAGCCCTACGATATCGCCGTCGGCGCGCAGTCCCCAGCCCAGCAGGCGCATGGCAAACAGTTTGCCACTGGCCACGTGGGCGCCGTCATAGAGCATGCACAGGCCGTCGTATTCGGGGCAGATTCTGACCAGGCGGTGGGGGTCGGAGGCGCCGCTGTCGTGCGGGCGGCGCGAAGACAGGTCGATCACATTACCGGTGCCGCCGTTGGTAGTGGCTACGCTCATGGAGCCTCCCCGCGCTGTTGGCATCGCGCCGGCGGACCGCCGGCCCTGCACTGAGTATGGGACATTGGACAGGCTACCGCCAGATTCGCTCCCGCTTGCTACAATGCGCGGCCCCGGACATCGGCGTATCGCCGCACAGGTGCGTGTTTTTCCATGCAATCGAGTGTTATCAGCAGTCCTCCGGACGACAGGGAAACCGACGCCGATGCAGTGATGCGTCTGTTCGATGCCTGTTTCCTCGCCAGCCATAACACCGTGCTGGTGCGCGGCGATGACGAGCCGGTGTACCTGCCGGCCGACGCCGATTGCCCCCGGCACCGGGTGGTGTTTGCCCACGGCTTCTGTGCCAGCGCCCTGCACGAGGCGGCCCACTGGTGTATAGCGGGCGCCGCCCGGCGCCGCCTGCCTGACTATGGCTACTGGTATGCACCCGACGGCCGCAATCGCGAGCAACAGCGTGCATTCGAGCAGGTCGAGGCCCGGCCCCAGGCACTGGAGTGGATATTCAGCAAGGCGGCGGCGCGCCGGTTTCGCCTGAGTGTGGATAATCTGGGCGGCGAGGCCACGGACCCCGAGCCGTTCCGGCGAGCGGTCTGGGCAGCGCTGGAAGCTTACTGCGAGAAGGGTCTGAATGCCCGGGCGGAACGCTTCAGGGCCCGGCTGGCCGCGCACTTCGGCGGCCCCCAGGCCCTGCGGCTTGAGGATTTTTGCCGCCGGGAACTCGATTAGCGGGTGATTATTCAACCGCGCTGCCAGGCGTGATGCGTCTGCGGTGCGACGGCAAGTGGAGCAATACCCGATGCACAAACCCGTGCTGGTGCTGGATGAAAACATCCCCGGCTGGGAGGGGCTTGAAGCGCTGGCGACACTGCGTCGCCTGCCAGGGCGCGCGATTACAGCGGCCGATGTGGCGGACGCCGACGCCCTGATGGTGCGCTCGGTCACCCGGGTGGACGCAGCGTTGCTGGCCGGCAGTCGGGTGGGGTTTGTGGGCACCGCCACCATCGGCACCGACCATCTGGATACTGCGTGGCTGGATCGCCACGGGATTCGCTGGGCCAGCGCCCCGGGCTGCAATGCCAATGCGGTGGTCGACTACGTATGCAGCGCCATCGGCGCGCTGCCCGGGCTGTTGGAATGTCTGCTGGACGGCGGAAGGGTGGGTATTGTCGGCTATGGCAACGTCGGCCGCCGCCTGCACCAGCGCCTGGCCGCTGCGGGTATCCGCTGTGTCGCCCATGATCCGCTGTTGAGCCCGGCCCAGTGCCCGGTCCAGGTATCACTGGAGGCAGTCTGCCAGGTGGACCTTCTGTGCCTGCACGCGCCGCTGACCCGCGAGGGTGCGCACCCCAGCTGGCATATGTTCGATGCGCGGCGCCTGCACAGCCTGCCGGCCCACACAGTGTTGCTCAACGCCGGCCGCGGCGGGGTTGTCGACAATGCGGCGCTGCTGGCCAGTCTGGCGGCGCGTCCGCGCCCGGTGGTGCTGGATGTCTGGGAAAATGAACCGGCAATCAATGCGGCGCTGTTGGCGTCGGTGACGCTGGGGACGCCCCATATTGCCGGCTATAGCGTGGAGGGCAAGCTCGCCGGAACCCGGCAGATCCGCGCGGCCTACGGCCAGTATCGGGGCCTGACGGTTCCGGAAACCGCCCCGCTGGATAGGGCTGGCACACTGGCACTGGCGAGTGCGACTGGCGGTGTGGAAGCGCTGCGTGCGGCCTTGATGCACGCCTACGATATCCGGCGCGATGATCAGGCGCTGCGGCGGGCATTGGGCGCGGATCCATCGGGCGCGGCTTTCGATGCCCTGCGCAAGTACTATCCCGAGCGGCGGGAGTTCAGCAGCTGGCTGATACCAGCGGACCTGGACGCGGCATCGATCAACTGCCTGCAGGCCTGGGGCTTTGGCCGTTGAGGCCGATCTGGGCCTGGCGCTCGAGATTCCGACAGGCCTGCTGGATCATTTTTTCGGTGATCGGTGTTTCGTTGCCGTGGCGGTCAAGGACCGCGCCTTCAAAGCGACGGGCCGCTGGAAGCCGGGGGGCTGGCTGGGGCGTCTTCTGGTCTGCGGCGGCCATGGCGCTCTCCTCGAATGCTTATTGTTGGTTCTGCTGTTGTTTTTGGGCCGGGTCCAAGCCAGCGCGGTCTAAGCCGTTGGCCGGACCCCGATACCAGGTTTAATTTTTGTGGTGTGTCCTGTGGCGCGGCGGTGTCCGGGGCCCGCCGCAGATGCAGCCCCACCATCGTAAAGCCCGGGCCGGGTGTCAACGCCGGTCAGCGAAAAGAGCGTATCTGGTTCAGTAAATAACGCACACACTGGCCGGTCATGATCGAAGAGCCTGCTTTAACGCACTGCCGTAACTGCATGATATTACTTTGATTTCCCTCTATAACAGAGGCTGGGAGTGGCGTCTCGGGCTCGGGAAGTCCCAGGTGCAGGTCGGAGCGTGATGACAGCAGCAGAAAGCTGGCTTCGGTCAAGACCGCCTGGTCAATGGCCTCCTGGCGAATGGGTTGTTCAAAGCGCAGATAACCCTGCTCCGCAAGCCAGATCATGGTGGAGAAGCAGGCCATCCAGCGCTCGCTGTGCAGACCGAACTCATCCGGTGTGTCCGGGCCGCAGATATCGTCGACATAGAGCGTGGTCTTGCGCGGGAACTGGGCGTACAGCCTGAGCAGTATCAGCGCAGTATCCCGGTGGAAGTCGTCGATGTGGATATCCGTCATGCCTACTGCCGATAGGTTTCCAGGAAAATGCCTAAACGCTCCACGGCGTAACGAATGTCTTCGACGCGCGGCAGAAACACAATGCGCAGATGGTCCGGCTCGGGCCAGTTGAAGGCCGTGCCCTGAACCAGCAGGATTTTTTCCTGCACCAGGAGATCCAGCACCAGCTTTTCATCGTCCTTGATGGGATAGCGCTTGGGGTCCAGACGCGGAAACAGGTAGATGGCACCCTTGGGGATTGAGCAGCTGACACCGGGCAACTGGTTCAGCAACTCGCAGGCCAGGTCGCGCTGCTCGCGCAGGCGCCCGCCGGGCAGTACCAGATCGTTGATGCTCTGGTAGCCGCCCAGGGCGGTCTGGATGGCGTACTGTGCCGGCACGTTGGCGCACAGGCGCATGGAGGTCAGGATATTCAGCCCTTCGATATAGTCCCGGGCGCGGTGCTTGGCGCCGGAGATAATCATCCAGCCGCTGCGAAAGCCCGCCAGGCGATAGGCCTTGGATAGGCCGTTGAAGGTCACGCACAGCACGTCGTGGGCGAGGCGGGCCAGGGGAATGTGCTCGGCGCCGTCGTACAGGATCTTGTCGTAGATCTCGTCGGCAAACAGCACCAGGTTGTGCTGTCGGGCCAGTTCCACCAGTTCTTCCAGCAGGGCCTGGGGGTAGACGGCGCCGGTGGGGTTGTTGGGGTTGATGACCACAATGGCGCGGGTGCGGCTGGTCAGTTTGCTGCGGATATCGTCGAGATCCGGCAGCCAGTCGGCCTGTTCGTCGCAGATATAGTGCACCGGCTTGCCGCCGGACAGGGACACGCAGGCGGTCCACAGGGGATAGTCCGGCGCCGGGACCAGCACTTCGTCGCCGTTGTTGAGCAGCGCCTGAGTGGCCATGCCGATCAGCTCGGAGCAGCCGTTGCCCAGATAGATGTCGTTGATTTCGATACCGGGAATATCGCGCGTCTGGCAATGCTGCATCACGGCCTTGCGTGCCGAGAACACGCCCCGGGAATCGGAATAACCCTGGGCCTGGGGCAGCATGTGAATCACGTCCTGGATGATCTCTTCGGGCGCATCGAAGCCGAAGGGCGCGGGATTGCCGATATTAAGCTTGAGCACCCGGTGGCCATCCTCCTCCAGGCGTGTGGCTTCCTGCAGCACGGGGCCGCGGATGTCGTAGCAGACGTCGGCCAGCTTATTGGATTTGACGAACAGTGATGGGCTCACGGTGATGGTAGCTCCGGTCTGGGTCTGCGGCCTGGACGACTGCTTGCGATGAATAGCATAGTCTATGCAAAATCCTTGGGATTGGGCGGGCGGCTCGGCGTTTTTTTTGGTGGCCCATCGTCTTTTTGTTCGGCATGCCGTTTTCTGGCCCGCCGTATGTTGGAGAGCAATGATGTCGACACGTGTAGAGAAAACCGACGCTGAATGGCGGGCGCAACTCAGTGACGAGGACTACAGGATCTGCAGAGGCAAGGGCACCGAGCGCGCCTTCACCGGCTGTTACTGGGACGAGAAGACGGCGGGCACCTATGTCTGCAAGTGCTGTGGCGAGCCGTTGTTTGACTCCGCTACCAAGTACGACTCCGGCTCGGGCTGGCCCAGCTTTTATCAGCCCATCACCGCGCAGGGCATCGATGAAGCCCGCGATACCAGCCACGGCATGGTCCGCGTCGAGGCCCTGTGCAAGCGCTGCGGCGCGCATCTGGGGCATGTCTTCGAAGACGGCCCCGCGCCCACCGGGCTGCGCTACTGCATCAACTCCGCCTCGCTGAAGCTCCAGCCGCGGTGAGCGCCAGGCCCTTCGCGGCCATCTACGAGCAGGTTGTCCGGCGGTTTGCGGGCGATGAGGCGGCGCTTCGGGCGCGCCTGCCGGATGCCTTGAGCGCCGATGTCCTGCGCAGCCGCGAGGACGCCCGCTACCTGTCCGATATGGCGCGGCGGGTGTTCCGGGCCGGGCTCAGGCACAGCGTGGTCGATGCGCGCTGGCCGGCCTTCGAGCGCGCGTTCCACAATTTCGAGCCGGCCTGGGTCGCGGCCATGAGCGACGACGCGCTGGACGCCCTGATGGCTGACCGCAGCCTGATACGCCACTGGGCCAAACTCAAGAGCGTGCGCAGCAACGCGCAGATGCTGCAGGCCATTAGGCGCGAGGCGGGCAGTGTCGGCGCCTGGCTGGCGGGGTGGCCGTCGTCCCGGGTAGTGGAACTGTGGTGGTATCTGCAGAA
>JAVEVZ010000007.1:0-26903 GCA_034004805.1 Spongiibacteraceae bacterium
GTGGGCCGTATCCAGCAGCGACTCAACCCCGAGCTTAAAATCGAGGGGCTGTTGCGCACCATGTACGACCCGCGCAACAGCCTTACCAACGAGGTGTCCGCGCAGCTGACCCAGCATTTCGGCGACCGGGTGTACCGCACCGTGATTCCGCGCAATGTGCGCCTTGCGGAAGCCCCCAGTTTTGGCATGCCGGTTATGTATTACGACAAACTTTCCAAGGGCGCGACCGCCTATCTGGCTCTGGCCGGCGAAATATTGCGGCGCGCTGATCAGGACACCCCTGTTCCGCAACTGACGGGCTGAGCCCGACCACCTCCGATAATCAAAGAGTACCGGTACGCGCATGGCTAAAAAACGTGGTTTAGGTCGAGGCCTGGATGCCCTGCTGGGCGGCGCAGCATCGCCTGCCGCCCCGGCTGCAATGGACGCCCCGACAACCGGGCCAAAGGACGGCGCACTCGCGGAATTGCCGGTGGAGTTGATTCAGCGCGGCAAGTACCAGCCGCGGCGCGATATGGACCAGGACGCGCTGGCCGACCTGGCGGCGTCCATCAAGGCCCAGGGCGTGATGCAGCCCATCATGGTCCGCCCCATCGGTGGCGATCGCTACGAGATCATTGCCGGTGAACGGCGCTGGCGTGCCAGCCAGCTCGCCGGTCTCGACACGGTGCCGGTGGTGGTTCGCGACGTGCCGGATGAAGCCGCCATTGCCATGGCGCTGATCGAGAACATTCAGCGCGAAGACCTCAACCCGATGGAAGAGGCCCTCGCGCTGGCCCGCCTGCAGCGCGAGTTCGAACTGACGCACCAGGAAATCGCCGACGCGGTGGGCAAGTCGCGCACCACGGTGACCAACCTGCTGCGCCTGACCTCCCTGCGCGAGGAAGTACAGCGCATGCTGGAGCACGGCGACCTGGAAATGGGCCACGCCCGCGCGCTGCTGGCCCTGCAGGCCGAACAGCAGACCGCCACCGCGTCCCAGGTGGTCGGCCGCGGCTTGTCGGTGCGCCAGACCGAAGCGCTGGTGCGGCGCCTGCTCAAGGAGAAAGAGCAGGAGGCCGAGCGGCCCGCGGGTCAGGCGCCTGGCCGTATCGACCCGGATATCCGGCAGCTGCAGGATCAACTGGCCGACAAACTGGGCGCCAGGGTCCAGATCCAGCACAGCGCCAAGGGCGCGGGCAAACTGATACTGAGCTACAACAGCCTCGACGAGCTGGACGGCATTCTCAACCACATCAAGTGAGGCGCGCGAAGCCACGATATGCGCCCGCTGCCGGGCTTTCGGCGCGGCCGCCACAATCGCCGCTGAACGCGCTGTAGTTTTGTTGAACACCAAACCCTTTGCCCCTATAATGCCCGCCGCCTTGAAACACCTATGCAGTCGCTGGCGAACGGCTTTGGCCTGTGCGGGGCTTCCATGACAGACCGGGACGCAGTGCGGCGAGTGGCCGCGGCGGGCATCGCCAGCCCACCCTTGGCAAGTATCTTCATCGCCCAGTGCGGGCTGTTGTTACTGGTCTCGGTGTGCCTGATGGCCTTCGATATGGTGGTGGCCCGGTCCCTGGGGCTGGGAGGCGCCATCAGCCTGTTGCCAAATGCCTGGTTTGCACGCCAGGCGTTTCGTTATCGGGGTGCCAGTCGGGCAGCGCTGGTTGTCGGCAGCCTGTACCGTGCCGAAGCACTGAAGTTTGTGATTACCGCACTGATGTTCGCGGTGGTTTTCGCCGGTGTTGCGCCGCTGAGCGCGCCGGCCCTGTTCGCCGGCTTCGTGATAATGACAGTGGCGAATGGCGTGGGCGCCTGGTATATGGCGCGCCAGCGGGTAACGCGAAGACCATAAATGCGTGATGAATAATTGGATGAGACAAGAGTATGGCCGGTGAGACCCTGACCACGACCTCCTATATTCAGCACCACCTGACCAACTGGACCTATGGCAAATTGCCCGCTGGCTACGAGCGGGTGCAGGCCGACGGCTCGGTCGAGATCCTGGAGCAGGCGACCTGGACCGTTGCCCACAACAGCCAGGAAATGAGCGACATGGGCTTTATGGCCATCCACCTCGACTCCATGGCCTGGGCCATTGCCACCGGCCTGCTGTTCTGCTGGCTGTTTCGCAAGGTGGCGGTCAAGGCCCATTCCGGCGTGCCCACCGGGCTGCAGAACTTTATCGAAATGACAGTCGAGTTTATCGACGGCACCGTCCGCGACACCTTCCACTACAAGAACGCCCTGATCGCGCCGCTGGCGCTGACGATCTTTATGTGGGTGTTCCTGATGAACCTGATGGACCTGTTTCCGGTGGACTGGATCCCCGAACTGGCCATGTGGGTCACCAATGACCCGCATTTCTATTTCAAGATCGTGCCCACCACCGATCCCAACGTCACCCTGGGTATGGCGTTTACGGTGTTTGCACTGATGATTCTTATCAGCCTGAAGGAAAAGGGTCTGGTGGGGTTCATCAAGGAATTGACCCTGCACCCGTTTGCGCCGCCCACCAAAGGCTGGCTGATCATCCTGGCGCCGCCGATGATCGTCATCAATTTCATACTCGAATTTGTTTCCCTGATTGCCAAGCCGATATCGCTGGGTCTGCGTCTGTTCGGAAACATGTACGCGGGCGAGATGGTATTCGTCCTGATCGCAGCCATGTTCGGCGCGGGCCTGTTCCTGGGTCTGCTGGCGGGTGTACTGCAGTGGGCATGGGCGGTGTTCCATATCCTGATCATTACCCTGCAGGCGTTCGTATTCATGGTGTTGACCGTCGTCTATATGTCGATGGCGCATGACACTGGTGAAAACCATTAATCTTTTCAAACCTCAACCTTAAATTGGGAGAAAACCAATGGGTCTTGCTCTTATCGCTGTTGCTCTGTTGATTGGTCTGGGTGCTGCTGGCACTGCAGTGGGTTTCGGTATCCTGGGCGGCAAGCTGCTGGAAGGCTCCGCGCGCCAGCCTGAAATGGCTCCCATGCTGCAGGGCAAGATGTTCCTGATCGCCGGTCTGCTCGACGCCGTGCCGATGATCGGCGTGGGTATCGGCATGTATGTGCTGTTCGTCGTGGTTCCCACCCTGGCCGCTTGAGGCCTTACCCAGAAACCATGCAACCAGGGGTGTCGGCGTGAATATCAACCTCACCATCATTGGCCAGTCCATCACGTTTATTTTCTTCGTGTGGTTCTGTTACGCGTTCGTGTGGCGCTTTATCCGCAACGCTATGGATGAGCGCGAGCGGCAGATTGCCGATGGTCTCGAAGCGGCGGACCGCGCCAGCCGCGACCTGGAGCTGGCCCAGGACAAGGCCGCGCAGCAGCTGCGCGAAGCCAAGCTGGAGGGCGCCAGCATTATCGACGCCGCCAACAAGCGCGCCGCACAGATCATCGAGGAAGCCAAGGACCAGGCCCGCAAGGAAGGCGAGCGCCTCAAGGCGGCGGCCCATGCGGAGCTCGAGCAGGACATCAACCGTGCCAAGGAACAGTTGCGCGGCCAGGTCGCGGTACTGGCCCTGGCGGGTGCCGAGAAGATACTTGGCGCCACGATTGACGAGTCTGCACACCGGCAAATGGTCGACAAACTGGCTGCCAATCTGTGAGCGAGACTAACCATGGCTGAAACAAGCACGCTGGCCAGGCCTTACGCCAAGGCGGCCTTTGAGTACGCGCTGGCCGCCGGTGATATCGGTGGCTGGTCGACTCAGCTCAAATTGCTGGCGGCGGTTGCCGGCACCGACAATCTGCAGAGCATACTCGGCACACCGTCACTGACCAGTGAGCAGCAGGCGGCGGCACTGATCGGCGTCTGTGGCGATGCGCTCAGCGACAAGCTGCGCAATTTTGTCGGCGTTCTGGCGCAGAACAAGCGGCTGCCGCTACTGGCACACATCAGCCAGCTGTTCGAGATCATGCGCGCCAACCATGAAGCCCGTGTCGATGTCGAAGTCGCCAGCGCCTACCCCCTGGGCGATGCCCTGGAACAGCAGCTCGCCAAGGCGCTGAAGGACAAGCTTCAGCGCGAAGTCATCATTACCACTGTCGTTGATAAAGACCTGTTGGGTGGCGTGCGAGTGCGCGCCGGCGACGTCGTTATCGATGGCTCGGTGCGCGGTCGTCTGGCGAAGCTGGCCGAAGCCCTGCACGCCTGAGCGTAAAGCGTTTACAGAATTAGGATTGAGGAATCGTCGCAATGCAGCAGCTGAATCCGTCCGAGATTAGCGAAGTCATCAAGAAGCGCATCGAGCAGCTCGATGTGTCCTCCGAGGCGCGCAATGAGGGCACCATCGTTTCCGTCTCCGACGGTATCGTGCGTATCCATGGCCTCACCGATGTAATGTACGGCGAGATGATCGAGTTCGAAGGTGGCCGCTACGGGATGGCACTGAACCTCGAGCGCGATTCCGTAGGCGCCGTTATTCTCGGCGACTACAAAGGCCTGCAGGAAGGGCAGAAGTGCCGCTGCACCAGCCGCATCCTCGAAGTGCCGGTGGGCCCCGAACTCGAAGGCCGCGTCGTCGATGCGCTGGGTAACCCCATCGACGGCAAGGGGCCGATCAACGCCAAGCAGACCGACGCGCTGGAAAAGGTTGCGCCCGGGGTTATCTGGCGCAAGTCTGTCGACCAGCCGGTACAGGTAGGCCTCAAGGCCATCGACGCGATGGTGCCGATCGGCCGCGGCCAGCGCGAGCTGATCATCGGCGACCGCCAGATCGGCAAGACCGCTGTTGCCGTCGACGCCATCATCAACCAGAAAGATTCCGGCATTAAGTGTATCTACGTCGCCATCGGCCAGAAGGCGTCGTCGATTGCCGCCGTGGTGCGCAAGCTCGAAGAGCACGGCGCGATGGGCCATACCACCGTCGTTGCGGCGACCGCATCGGACCCTGCATCCATGCAGTTTCTGGCGCCCTTCGCCGGCTGCTCCATGGGTGAGTACTACCGCGATCGCGGTCAGGACGCACTGATCATTTATGACGATCTGACCAAGCAGGCCTGGGCCTATCGCCAGATCTCCCTGCTGTTGCGTCGCCCGCCGGGCCGCGAGGCCTATCCCGGCGACGTGTTCTACCTGCACTCGCGGCTGCTGGAGCGCGCGGCGCGGGTATCGGAGGACTATGTCGAGCGCTTTACCAACGGTGAAGTCAAGGGCAAGACCGGCTCGCTGACTGCGCTGCCGGTCATCGAAACTCAGGCGGGTGACGTATCGGCCTTCGTTCCGACCAACGTGATTTCGATCACCGATGGCCAGATATTCCTCGAGGCTGACCTGTTCAACTCGGGTGTACGCCCGGCCATGAACGCCGGTATCTCGGTATCCCGGGTCGGCGGCGCCGCCCAGACCAAGATCATGAAGAAGCTGTCCGGCGGTATCCGTACCGCACTGGCCCAGTACCGCGAACTGGCGGCCTTCTCGCAGTTTGCCTCGGACCTGGACGAAGCCACCAAAGCGCAGCTCCAGCATGGCGAGCGCGTCACCGAGCTGATGAAACAGAAGCAGTACAGCCCGCGCTCCATCGCAGAGATGGCGCTCGCGATCTACTGCGCCAACGAAGGCCACCTGAAGGATATCGCGGTCAACAAGGTGCTGGACTTCGAGGCGGCGCTGCTGGCCTTCGCCAAGAGCAGCTACGGCGACCTGATGAAAAAGATCGTTGCCACCGGCGACTGGAACGACGAGATTGAGGCTCAGTTCAAGGAGCTCGTTTCCAAGTTCAAGTCCACCCAGACCTGGTAAGCGGATGGCGGGCCTTGCCCGCCTAACGAATGCACTGAGGCGAGTTGAGACATGGCAGGCGCGAAAGAAATACGCACCCAGATCTCGAGTATCAAAAGTACTCAGAAGATCACCAGTGCAATGGAGATGGTGGCCGCCAGCAAGATGCGCAAGGCGCAGGAGCGCATGCAGCTGGGCAAGCCCTACGCCAGCCGGATTCGCGCTGTGGTCGGGCATCTGGCCAACGCCACTCCCGAGTACCACCACCAATATATGCAGGAGCGCGAGGTCAGGCGCGTTGGCTATATTCTGGTGTCCACCGACCGCGGGTTGTGCGGCGGCTTGAACTTCAACCTGTTCAAGACCGGCGTGCGACACATGAAGAGCTGGGCCGAGCGCGACGTCGCGGTCGAGCTGTGCCTGATCGGCGCCAAGGGCGCGTCCTTCTTCGGCAGTCAGGGCGGCAAAATCGTCGCTGCGATGCGGGATATTGGCGAAAGCCCCTCGGTATCAAGCCTGATCGGCGGCGTTAAGGTCATGCTGGACGCCTACACCGAAGGCCGCATCGATCGTCTTTACCTGGTGGGCAACGAATTCGTCAACACCATGACCCAGTCGCCGTACGCCGAGCAGCTGCTGCCGCTGCAGGCCGAAGACGACACGAGCATGAAACATCACTGGGACTATATCTACGAGCCCGATGCCGCCGAATTGCTGGATGGTCTGCTGGCCCGCTACATCGAATCGCAGGTCTATCAGGCTGTGGTCGAAAACGGTGCCTGTGAACAGGCGGCGCGCATGATCGCGATGAAGAGCGCCACCGACAACGCCGGCGACCTGATTGACGGTCTGCAACTGGCCTACAACAAGGCCCGCCAGGCAGCGATTACCCAAGAGCTTTCAGAAATCGTCGGCGGCGCCGCAGCGGTCAGCTGAACGACACCGAATTTACGTATACGAGCATTGAGAGGACCCGGACATGAGTAGCGGACGTATCGTTCAGATCATCGGCGCCGTTATCGACGTGGAGTTTCCCCGCGATAGCGTGCCCCAGATATACGACGCCCTGTTGGTTGATGAAAAAGACCTGACCCTGGAAGTGCAGCAGCAGCTGGGCGACGGCATCGTGCGCACTATTGCCATGGGTTCGTCGGAAGGTCTGCGCCGCGGTCTGGCGGTATCCAACAGCGGCCAGCCGGTGCGCGTGCCGGTGGGCATGGAGACCCTAGGCCGCATCATGGACGTACTGGGCAACCCCATCGATGAAGCGGGGCCCATCGGCGAGAAAGAGCGCCGCGCTATTCACCAGCCGGCGCCGGCCTACGCCGACTTGGCAGCTTCCAACGAGCTGCTGGAAACCGGTATCAAGGTGATCGACCTGGTGTGTCCCTTTGCCAAGGGCGGCAAGGTCGGCCTGTTCGGCGGCGCCGGTGTCGGCAAGACCGTCAACATGATGGAACTGATCAACAACATCGCCACCGAGCACAGCGGCCTGTCGGTGTTTGCCGGTGTCGGTGAGCGGACCCGTGAAGGCAACGACTTCTACCACGAGATGCAGGACGCGGGCGTCGTCAATACCAAGGACTTCAAGCAGTCCAAGGTGGCGATGGTCTACGGCCAGATGAACGAGCCGCCCGGCAACCGTCTGCGCGTTGCGCTGACCGGCCTGACCATGGCCGAGAGCTTTCGCGACGAGGGCCGCGACGTACTGCTGTTCGTCGACAATATCTATCGCTATACCCTGGCCGGTACCGAGGTCTCGGCGCTGCTGGGCCGGATGCCGTCCGCGGTGGGTTACCAGCCGACCCTGGCTGAAGAGATGGGCGTTCTGCAGGAGCGCATCACCTCCACCAAGACCGGCTCCATCACCTCGGTACAGGCCGTGTATGTACCGGCGGACGACTTGACCGACCCCTCGCCGGCCACCACCTTCGCGCACCTGGACTCCACCGTGGTACTGAGCCGCGACATCGCCGCCAAGGGTATCTACCCCGCGGTGGATCCGCTGGACTCCACCAGCCGCCAGCTGGATCCGCTGATCATCGGCCAGGAGCACTACGAAGTGGCCCGCGGCGTGCAGTCGGTGTTGCAGCGCTACAAGGAGCTGAAGGACATCATCGCGATTCTGGGTATGGACGAACTGTCCGAAGAAGACAAGCAGGCCGTGGCCCGGGCGCGCAAGATCGAGCGCTTCCTGTCGCAGCCCTTCCACGTCGCGGAAGTCTTCACCGGCAGCCCCGGCAAGTACGTGTCCCTCAAGGACACCATCGCGGGCTTCAAAGGCATCCTCAACGGCGACTATGACGACCTGCCCGAGCAGGCGTTCTACATGGTCGGCACCATCGAGGAAGCTGTCGAGAAGGCCAACAAGATGAAGAAGGCCGCCTAAGCGGCGGCCCCTTCAGAAAAAGGGCTAAGATTCATGGCTATGACTATTCACTGCGATATCGTCAGCGCTGAGGAGGCCATCTTTTCCGGACTGGTGGAAATGGTGGTTGCCTCCGGCAGCGTGGGTGATCTGGGCGTCACCTACGGCCACGCGCCGCTGTTGACCGGCCTCGCCCCCGGACCGGTACGCATCAAGCTGGCTGACGGTAGCGAGCAGGTTTACTTCGTGTCCGGCGGCTACCTCGAAGTACAGCCCGGCGCGGTAACCATCCTCGCGGACTCGGCACTGCGCGCCGGGGATATCGACGAGGCGGCTGCGCAGGAGGCCCAGCGTATCGCTGTACAGGCCCTCAGCAACCAGACTGCCGACATGGACTACACTCGGGCGGCTGCGCAACTGGCGGCCGCTGCCGCACAACTCCGTACCCTGCAGGCGATACGCAAGAAAATCGGCGGCTGATCCCGGTCAGCGCGCCGACAGCGCCCTCACCACTTCGCGCAGGTGAGGCAAACGCAAACAAACTTAAGGGGTAGCAGTCGCTGCCCCTTTTGGTTTGGGCTACCATTACCGGCCGTACTCATAAGAAACTGGATTGCCCCTTGAACCTGGAAGTTGTCATCCTGGCCGCGGGCCAGGGTACCCGCATGCGCTCGGCCCTGCCCAAAGTACTGCACCCGCTGGCGGGTCGGCCATTGGTCAAACACGTTATCGACACCGCGCACCGACTGGGTGCGCAATTGGTGCATACGGTGATTGGTCACGGCGCCGATCAACTGCGCGCGCGGCTGGCCGGCGAAGCGGTTCGATGGGCCGAGCAGCGCGAGCAACTGGGCACCGGCCATGCCGTGGCTCAGGCGCTCCCGGCGGTCAGCCCGGACAGCCTGGTATTGATCCTGTATGGCGATGTGCCGCTGGTCAGCGAGCCGACGCTGCAGGCGCTGGTCGCCGCGGCGAGCACGGACACCCTGGCCCTGCTGACTGTCACGCTGCCCGACCCCAGCGGCTACGGCCGCATTCTGCGGGACGCCGCCGGTGCCGTGGTTGCCATCGTCGAACAGAAGGACGCCAGCTCTCAGCAGCTGGGCATCACCGAGGTCAACACCGGCATTCTGGCAGTGGCCGCCTCGCGCCTGGCCGACTGGCTGCCGCGGCTGTCCGCCAACAATGCCCAGGGCGAGTACTACCTCACCGATATCATCGGCATGGCGGTGCGCGATGGCGTCGCGGTGGTCACCCAGCAGCCGGCGAACGCGTGGGAAGTGCAGGGCGTGAACAACCGCCAGCAGCTCAGCAGCCTGGAGCGCATCTACCAGGGTGAACAGGCCAACCGTCTGATGGCGGAAGGCGCCACCCTGGCCGATCCCGCGCGCGTCGATATCCGCGGCACGCTGACCACCGGTCGCGATGTGGTTATCGACGTCAACTGCGTGTTCGCGGGGGATGTGAGCCTGGCCGATAACGTCGAAATCGGCCCCAATTGCGTGATCACCGATGCCCGGATAGGCAGCGGCACCGTGATCAAGGCCAACAGCGTGATTGAAAGTGCCGAGATCGGCGCTAACTGCGACATCGGGCCGTTCGCGCGCCTGCGTCCCGGTACCCGCATGGCGGACGGCGCCAAGGTCGGCAACTTCGTTGAAACCAAAAAGACTGTGATCGGCCCCGGCAGCAAGGTCAACCACCTGACCTACGTCGGTGACTGTGAGATCGGCGCCAGGGCCAATATCGGTGCGGGCACCATTACCTGCAACTATGACGGCGTAAACAAATTTAAAACGATCATCGACGACGGCGCCTTTATCGGTTCGAACACCTCGCTGGTGGCTCCGGTACGCGTCGGCAAGCGCGCCACGGTCGGCGCCGGCTCGACCATTACAGCAGACGTGGGCGATGACCAGCTGGCAGTCGCCCGGGGTCGCCAGTCCAATATCGATGGCTGGCAACGGCCCACCAAAAAGCAGTAATTCAACGCGCAAGCTCCGGAACCCGGAGCCATTGAGAGGGTGTGATTCATGTGTGGCATCGTCGGCGCAGCCGCGCGCAGGGAAGTTTCCGCGATACTTGTCGAAGGTCTGCGACGCCTGGAATACCGGGGCTATGATTCCGCCGGCGTGGCGGTCATCAACCATCAGAACGAACTGGGCGGCTGCAAGCGCGAGGGCAAGGTCGCGATACTTGCCGAGGCCATCGACCGCCACCCGCTGCGCGGTCACACCGGCATTGCCCACACCCGCTGGGCGACCCATGGTGTGCCGTCCGAGGCCAATGCCCACCCCCATACGTCGAGCGGACACCTCGCGCTGGTGCACAACGGCATCATCGAAAACCACGAAGCGCTGCGGGAGCGCCT
This sequence comes from Spongiibacteraceae bacterium, assembly GCA_034004805.1. Taxonomy (GTDB): domain Bacteria; phylum Pseudomonadota; class Gammaproteobacteria; order Pseudomonadales; family CAMLJR01; genus JAVEVZ01. The sequence goes on from JAVEVZ010000007.1 coordinate 10,450, forward strand.
GCGCGAAGCCGGCTACCGCTTTGATTCACAGACCGATACGGAGACCATCGTCCACCTGATCGATTGGTACATGCAGCAGGGCATGGACCTGCTGGCCGGGGTCAAGGCGGCGGTCAAGGACCTGGAAGGCGCATTCGGCCTGGCAGTCATATCAACCCGTGAACCGGAGCGCATCGTCTGCGCCCGCAGCGGCAGCCCGCTGGTGCTGGGTCTCGGCCTGGGCGAAAACTTCCTCGCTTCGGATCACCTGGCGCTGCGCCAGGTCACGGACCGCTTTGTCTATCTCGAAGAGGGCGACTTCGCCGAAATCACCCCGGACAGCTACCAGATCTGGGACAGGAACGGCGACCCGGTAGAGCGCCACAGCCTGCAGCTGCGAGGCCCGGCTGATGCCGCGGACAAGGGTCCCTACCGCCACTTTATGCTCAAAGAAATCTACGAGCAGCCCAAGGTCGTGGCACGCACGCTGCAGGGTCGTCTGAGCAGAAAGCACATTCTGGAAGAGGCCTTTGGCACCGACGCCAAAGCGCTGCTGGACCGGGTGCGCTCGGTACAGATCGTCGCCTGCGGCACCAGCTACCACGCCGGCATGGTGGCCAAATACTGGATTGAGGGCGTGGCCAACGTGCCGTGCCGGGTCGAGGTCGCCAGCGAGTTTCGCTACCGCAAATTCGCCGTGCAGGACAACACTCTGCTGGTTACTATTTCCCAGTCGGGCGAGACCGCCGACACCCTGGCCGCACTGCGTCTCGCCAAGACCCTCGGCTACACCAGCACCCTGACCGTATGCAATGTCGCCACCTCCTCCCTGGTGCGCGAGTCAGACCTCGCGCTGATGACCGAGGCGGGGCCGGAAATCGGCGTCGCGTCGACCAAGGCGTTTACCACCCAGCTGGTGGCCCTGCTGTTGCTGACGGTCGCCCTGGGCCGCCGCCATGGATTGAGCGAAGCCCGTGAGGCAGAAGTTGTCACGGCCCTGCATGCGCTGCCGGGCCTGATGGATCAAACCCTCGCCCTGGACCCCGCCATCCAAACCATGTCGGAAGCGTTTTCCGACAAGAACCACGCTCTGTTCCTAGGCCGCGGCGCGCAATGGCCGGTAGCGATGGAGGGCGCCCTCAAACTCAAGGAAATTTCCTATATTCATGCCGAGAGCTACCCGGCAGGAGAGCTGAAGCACGGGCCCCTCGCTCTGGTCGACGCCGACATGCCGGTTGTCGCCGTCGCCCCCAACGACGAACTGCTGGAGAAGCTGAAGTCCAACCTGGAAGAAGTCCAGGCCCGCGGCGGCCAGCTGTTTGTGTTTGCGGATTCCAACGCCGGCTTCAAGGAAAGCACGGGCATGCGGCTTATCAATGTGCCCCATGCGCCGGATATCATCGCACCGATCATCTACACCATTCCGCTGCAGCTGTTGTCCTATCACGTCGCCGTACTCAAAGGCACGGATGTCGACCAGCCAAGAAACCTCGCAAAGTCCGTGACGGTGGAGTAGTGGCGACTGCCGGGGCGGTCTGCCGCCCCTGAGCCGTTGTCAGTGCACGCAACAACGCCCGGGCTGAAGAATCGCCCCACGGTTGACGGCCCTCCTTATCAAGGGCGCGACGATTTCTGCCGCCCGTCCAATCGGCATATTCATTTTGCGCCGAAAAGCTGGCACCGTGGACAGCTCGCACAGGGCGAACAGGCATCGGTCAGTGCGTTCAAGCAGACCCACCTGAAAGAGGCGGACAAATGAAACTGTGGCTCTCATTGACGACTATCCCGGAGACGGACCAGTACCTTGAACTGGCCCGCGAGGCAGAAGCGTTGGGATTTCATGGTCTGACGCTGGCGGATCATCTGGTGTTCCCGACCCAGTACGAAAGTAAATATCCCTATACCAGCGACGGCGAGTTCTGGATTCCCTCCGACACACCCTGGCCGGACCCGTGGATCACCATGACGGCGATGGCGGCTGTCACAAAGACACTGCAGTTTGCAACGAACATCTATCTGGCCGCCCTGCGCGATCCGTTTACGGTAGCGCGCTCAGTGGGCACTGCCGCGGTTCTGAGCAACAACCGCATGACCTGCGGCGTGTCCGTGGGCTGGCTGAAGGAAGAGTACGATATTGTTGGCATTGACTTCACGACCCGCGGCCGGCGGATGGACGAACTCCTCGCGGTTGTGCGGCGCCTGCTCACGGGACAGGAGGTCAACTATCAGGGCGAGTTCTTTACTATCCGCAACGCCATCATGCACCCCGCACCGTCCAGGCCGGTAAAAATCTGGAGTGGTGGCGCGGCAAAAGCCGCACTTCGTCGCGCGGCTTCCCAGGACGGATGGCTGGGCCTGCCCTTGAGCCGCGAAACGGCAAAGCCACTGTGCGATCAGCTATTGGCGTTCCGGCGTGAAATGAAAAAGCCCGTGGAGGGTTTTGATATCGCCATCGCCAGCCTGGAACCCTACAGCGAAGAGGTGCTGCACGACTACCGCGACATGGGGGTTACCCAGCTGATGGTGATGCCGCCCTGGATGCCGTCGCCGTGGGGAGAGAGCAGCTATCTGGATAAAGGCGATGACATCAGCGAACTGGCAGTGAAAGTCAAAGCTCTGCGTCGCTTTGCCGAAAACGTACCGGGCAGATTTTCGTGAGTACACGATCTCGCTGATATCCCTGAATTCGCTGCCATCCCTAAAGGAGGCGCGGTATGACGATCTGCAAACTGACCGTTCCATCGGTGCACTCCACTGGTTCCCGGCCACACAGTCAAGGCTACAGAACGTTTCTCAAAACGGTTTTTCTGAGCATTGTTTGCGGGATGCTGGCGTCGGCGGTACTTGCACAGGACGTGTTGCGCGACACCGGCTCAGCCCAGGGCGAGGCGGACCCGATCAATGAGGAACTGTCCTCGTCCGCAGTAAAAGTTGATGTAAGCCCCGCTGCCAATGACGACGAGATCCGAAAGCGACTGCAGAGTACGCTGGACGCTATCGAATGGTTCGTTGAGCCCCATGTCCGCGTCGAAGGTGGCGTCGTTTTCCTCAGTGGCAAGGTTGAGTCCGATGAGCTGAAGCGATGGGCGGGCGATCTCGCCCGCAATACGCAGGACGTTGTCGCGGTGGTCAACCGGATGCAGCTGCTAACACGTTCAGTGTGGGACTTCAGCGAGGCACGGCTGGGTATGCAGACACTGGCTCGTGATGTCGTCAATACGATCCCTGCCATTATCCTGGCGCTGATCATTCTGGCGCTAACGGTGGGCGCCGCGACGCTGACCACTCGCGGAGTGCTCGCAGTATTGCTGCCTCGCGTCAGGACCCATCTTCTGCGGCGCATTATCGCGAGGACCGCCGGTGGCTTTGTAATTCTCGGCGGCGTCTACCTGATTCTCAGGGTGTCCGGCCTCACCCAATTGGCACTGACAGTTGTTGGTGGCACCGGGCTTATCGGTCTGATCGTCGGCATCGCATTCCGGGATATTACGGAGAACTTTCTTGCCAGTATTTTTCTCAGCATAAAGCCCCCCTTTGAGACCGGCGATCTGGTAGAAATCGGCGGCGTGACGGGCTATGTGCAGCAGTTGAATAAGCGGACCACAATCCTGATGACCCTGGATGGAAATATTGTACAAATTCCCAATACCAGCATTTATAAAAGTGTTCTCAGCAATTTCACAACCAACGCCAATCGCCGCGAGAGTTTTGTTGTCGGGATTGGCTATAACGATGCCATCGATGAAGCACAGGAACTTGCTCGCCAGGTTCTGGCGCAGCACCCAGCCGTGCTGGAGCACCCCGAACCCTCGGTGCTGGCGGAAAGCCTGGGCACGTCCACAGTGAATCTCAGAGTCTATTTCTGGTTTAACGGGCGAGAGTACAGTTGGCTAAAAGTTCGATCTTCAGTAATACGGCTGGTGAAACGGGCATTCCAGGAGAACGGTATTTCAATGCCCGATGAGGCCAGGGAAATTGTTTTCCCGGAAGGTATACCCGTCACTATGCTGGAGAAGAAGCCGGCAGAGCGGGAAAAAGATGCACAGAGAAGACGGGTTTCTGCTGAGCCATGGTATGAAGGCGCCGATGTGGCATCGACAAAAGCGGAGGCCGGCCTCTACAGCGAAGCGGTACTTATCGGTGAACAGGCACAGCAGGCTCACCCGTTGAAAGAAGGCGAAAACCTCCTGATACCAGACCCTCGAAACGATATACGTGCAGACGGCAATAAATAACTTACAAAGTAACAATAGCAATGATATGTACACGTACGTCGGGTAATGCTGTCCAAAAAATTGATGGCGCGTTAGTCTAACGAGTGTTTTCATAGCATAAGCGCTTTGGAGCTGGTTATATGCGGTTCTTGATATTTCGTAGCCCGCATCCGATAGAGTCGTTAAGTTCGCGATAGTGCGATTCCAGATTGCGTAGGAGCGGACAGCTGGCGACTCGTGCCAGTGCATGAAGAAGTAAATAATTAACTTTGCGTAAAGGAAAGCAATGAAACTCCGACTCCAACCCTGGTTTACAGATGCATGCGCCACCTTTTTAAACAACTTGTTTAAGTGGTACCCCGAATGTGTGAAATCACAGATTTCAGTACTGGAGTGGGGTGGTGGTAACTCAACCCTCTACTTTCTTGGCAAGGGTTGCAAAATACTAACTGTCGAAAGTGATGAAGCGTATATTGCGAATCTTCTCGATATCTCGCGGGGGCTCGGCTTCAAGGCAACGTCCGTTGACAGTACTAGCGATGTCAGCTCTAAGTTTGAAATGTTCGACCTGATCATCCTAAAAGCCTCAGGCTTTGAGCAAGTAGGTGCTGAAATTTTCAAATTGCGTCAGTGGTCTATTATCGTCAATGACGGCATTTCTCGAAAGGATGTCATGGATGCGATTGCAACAAACCGACCTTCGTCAATTATTGTGTTAGATAACGTTGAGTACAGTGCGAACTGGGGAAAGTTGGAGCGCTGTTCGGCACACCCCGACAGAGTCAGAAGTTACCGCAGTATTCTCAGGGACCCGAACTGGAGGCATTACCTGTTCGAACAGCCAGAGGGAAGAGATGGTCATTCGGCTGCGGATTCTGTCGGGTGGGAGGCGCCCCACCGGTGGCTGTCTGGTATTTTATGGCCTAAGGACCACCTATTGGCTGCGCTTATGATATCGAACATCGGCCTTCCTCTGGTTACGATTGAGGGCCTGGATGATGCTGATGTAGAGACATTGCCGGAAAGGTGTCCTTTTGATTGGAGCAAAATGGAATGGCGGGTTGATAAATACACAGAAGTATTCACTTTGCCACGAAATTTTGATTGAAGAATACTTTGCGATTTAACAGATTTATTTGAGCTTAGTTTGTCCTATGAATAGGGGATTGTATCTATCGGAAATACGAAAGCGTCTGCTCAACCACTTTTCGGCTTCGAAGGAGGGTTACCGGATTCCAATGGTTGATCGACATCGGCTGGAGGGATTTATGCAGGGCGCGGTGTTTATGGGGCTTGCCAGTAACGCTGAGCTGTCGGCAATTATGAATGAAGCGCACTATGCGGTTTTCGGTGTCAGTATCGAAGAGCGAAAAAAAGAAGGCGCATCCCTGTGGCAACAGGACGCTATTGATTACTCACGATTCGAGCAGCCCGCCTATGAGCGCAGAAACCGCTGATGGCGTCGCGCTGTCGAAAATAGCTCGGTGTTTGTGTTCATTGTCGCGATAAAGCGCAATCGAGCTGGAAGAGCGTCTCAGCGGCAGGGCATAGGTCCGCTTCGATCGCCTGGAAAGCAGGGCTACAGGTGTCGGAAACCATTGGCGAACCCTCTGCCCAGGAATAACGACCGGCGGCGGCACTTCGCGGCGTGCGTGCGATAATTCTCAGAGGCTCAATTTCAGTACGAGATAAGGCGATAAAAAGAACAGCAGAATTGCTAATTTGTACGCGCCGATCAGGCCGTAGTGCAGCGTGTCAAAATCACTTTCCGAGATCTTGAACCAGCGTGAATGAAGCGAATATATGAAGCTTCGCGCACTGAGGAAGGCGATAAACCATATGATCAGCACCGCATAGTTGATCGCGGCGACATAGCCTAGCACCGATGTCACTAATTCCATATTCATACGCTATCCCGTCGAAGTGATAAGTAATAACGGATCCGTGATGCGGAAGCGGATCTCAATGCCGCAAACAGAGGATTCGCCTGGCATATTTGCCATGGACCGGCTCGTAAACCGGGCGCGTTATTTTTTGCGCAGATCCTGCAGCGCTTCATTCATTTTGAACAGGACGATGAGCAGTTCACACCAGATTCTGGCCCCGACAGCGCCCGCCACTATATAGACGATACCCATCAGGAACCCGCCGAAAGTAAAGCCCTCATAGCCGCCAAACATCGAACCCAGACCGCCGAACACCGCACCCGCCAGCAACAGCCAGTAGACAAAGGTGATGATCTTGGGTGTCAGCATGTTGTCAAAAAATAAGATGTCTTTCATTCGGCACTCCGCAGGTATCAATGTGGGTATCAATAAAAGCCGGCTAAACGGTATCGGGGCAGCCTGAGTACTGGCTGACAGCGTCCCGTCCGCTGTAGGCTGCTGATGAGAGTGTAGCTGTGATTGGCCTGCCGGGTATATTGAATGCTCGCTGGCGCAGGCGTATAAACCAGGCAATGCCGGCGCTAGCCTGACATGAACGAGGCCGGTCAAACACCAAAAAGGGAGGTGAAGAATGACCAGCGCTATACGTGTTGCATGGGGGTTGTTACTTTGCGCGCCGCTGTCCGTACTGAGCCTCGACCGAAGCAATAGCTGGGACGTTGTACTGCGGACCAATTTTATTGGCGACGAATCCGTTCGCGCTGACAATCGCGCCACGGTTGAACTGGACGATACCCTGGGGTTTGGTTTCGGGGTTATCTACAATTTTTCGCCGCGCTGGTCGCTGGGCGTGGATTTTGACTGGGCCAATATTGATTACGACGCCACCACCACTCCGGCGCAGGGTAATGCCGGCGATGCATTCCGCTACCGGGGACGCCTGGATATCACCAGCATGCATGCCGGTGGCACCTACTATTTCACGGAAGACGTCGTGCAGCCGTTTGTGACGGCGAGCCTCGGTGTGTCGCACTACGACACCAATATTCCTGACGGGCCGGCCTCGGCGGTGTGTTGGTGGGACCCCTGGTGGGGTTACTACTGCAATGTGGATGTACCCACCAAAACCGATACGAAGTTCAGTTATGGAGCGGGTCTGGGTCTGCGCTGGAATATCAACGACGCCTATTTCCTGCGCGGCCAGTACAGCCGGTCCTGGCTGGATGTGGGCGGTGGTGCGGGTACGCCCGATCTTGAAATCTGGCGCCTGGAGCTGGGTATTTCCCTGTAGCGCTGCTAACGACCGGCTGTAGTCACGGGGCTTTATGCGGAAACAGCGCGGCTTCGGTGCAATACAACGAAGCCGCGCACACGGGCTATGCAGACAGCAAAAGCCAGCCTGCGGTTTTGTAACGACGGTCTGTCAGGCGGCATCCAGTGCCTGGGTGATATCGGCGAGGATATCGTCGATATGTTCGATGCCGATGGACAGCCGCACCATATCGGCGCTGACGCCGGCGTTCTTCAACTCGTCATCGTCGAGCTGGCGATGGGTGGTGGATGCGGGGTGGCAGGCCAGTGTTTTGGCGTCGCCGATATTGACCAGCCGCTTGATCATCTGTAGGGCGTCGATAAAGCGCGCGCCGGCGTCGCGACCGCCTTTGATACCAAAGCTGACGATCCCTGAACCCTTTCCGCCCATGTACTTCTGCGCCAGTGCGTAATAGGGGCTGTCCTTGAGGCCGGCGTAGTTGACCCATTCAGTCTTCGGATGCTTTTGCAGGTATTCCGCGACGCGCTGGGAATTCTCGCAGTGGCGCTCCATGCGCAACGCCAGGGTCTCGATACCCTGCAGAATCAGGAACGCGTTGAACGGACTCAGCGCCGCGCCCATATTGCGCAGGGGCACCACGCGAGCGCGGCCGATAAATGCCGCCGGACCCAGCGCGTCAACGTAGACCACCCCGTGGTAGCTGGGGTCGGGCTCGTTGAAATAGGGGAAGCGGGGATTGCCCTTCCAGGGGAATTTGCCGGAGTCGACAATCACCCCCGCCAGCGTGGTGCCGTGACCCCCCATGTATTTGGTGAGGGCATGGATCACGATATCGGCGCCGAACTCGAAGGGCCGGCACAGGACCGGTGTCGCCACGGTGCTGTCCACCACCAGCGGGATGCCGTGTTTGTGGGCGATATCGGCCAGGGCCTGGATATCGACAATATTGCCCGCCGGGTTGCCGATGGATTCGCAGAACAGCGCTTTGGTTTTGGCATCTATCAACGCTTCCAGTGCGGCGGGGTTCTCCCCTGGCGCCATGCGCACTTCGATACCCTGGTTTGGCAGGGTGTGGGCGAAAAAGTTGTAGGTGCCGCCATAGAGCTGGCTGACGGAAATGATATTGTCGCCGGCGCGCGCCAGAGTCTGGACCGTCGCGGTGATGGCGGCCATGCCCGAGGCCATGGCGAGGGCGCCGATGCCGCCTTCGAGTTGCGCTACGCGCTCTTCCAGCACGGCGTTGGTGGGGTTGGTGATCCGGGTATAGATATTGCCCGGCACCTTGAGGTCGAACAGATCGGCGCCGTGCTGGGTGTCGTCGAAATAGTAGCTGGTGGTCTGGTAGATCGGCACCGCAACTGAATGGGTTTCCGGATCGCCGGCAAAGCCGCCGTGGATAGCGATGGTTTCGGGTTTCACGGGCATTAACTCCCTGATGGATTGCTTACGCTGGTGTGATGCGGGCGAGACCTTGGCGCGCGGTCGCAGTGACGTCGTGGCGCCGGTGTCCGCCGACCACAATAGCGCCGACTCCGCGAATGATCCAGACCTCCGGGTGGTGCAGCGTCGCGCGCGACGCTGGCGTCAGGGTGCTATCGGCATGAAAGCAATCGCTGGTAGGGTGCGGCTTAGCGACGGGCACGGCGTCCGCTGCACAACACTATTGAGGACCCTGCCCCGATGAACAAAAAGATCGCCCTGTGGCTGGTGGTCGCGGCGCTGGTGGCGACATTTTTTGCGCTGGATCTGCAGGGCTGGCTGCGCTTGGAGGCGCTGCGGGAAGGTCAGGCGGTGTTTGCATCCTGGCGCACCGAGGCGCCGCTGCTGACCGGCGCGGTGTTTTTCCTTGCCTATGTGGCGGTAGCCGCGCTGTCGCTGCCGGGCGCAGCCATCATGACCCTGGCGGCGGGCGCACTGTTCGGGCTGGTGGGCGGTACGCTGCTGGTGTCCTTCGCATCCAGTATCGGCGCGACCCTGGCGTTGTTGATCGCTCGCTATTTGCTGCGCGACACCGTGCAGCGGCGATTCGGTGCGCGCCTGAAGGCGATCGATCGCGGCATGGCGCGGGACGGTGCGTTCTATCTGTTCGCGCTGCGCCTGGTGCCGCTGTTTCCGTTCTTTCTGGTCAACCTGCTGATGGGCCTCACCGCGATACCGGTGCGCACCTTTTACTGGGTCAGTCAGCTGGGCATGCTGGCGGGCACCCTGGTCTATGTGAATGCCGGCACCCAGCTCGCGAGCATCGAACGCGCCAGCGATATCCTGTCGCCCGGCCTGCTGGGTTCCTTCGCCCTGCTGGGGCTGTTCCCGCTGTTGGCACGGCGCCTGTTGGCGGTGTTGCAGCGGCGGCGCGTGTATGCGCGCTGGCAGCGGCCGCGCCGCTTCGACCGCAACCTGATCGTGATAGGCGCCGGCGCGGCGGGCCTGGTCACCAGTTATATCGCCGCCGCGGTGAAGGCCCGGGTGACGCTGGTGGAGGCCCACAAGATGGGCGGCGACTGCCTCAACTATGGCTGCGTGCCGTCCAAGACGCTGATCCGCAGCGCGCGGCTGGCCCATCAGATGCGCCAGGCCCACCGCTTCGGGGTCAGCGCCGGCGAACCCGCCGTCAGTTTTCGCGCCGTCATGGCGCGGGTGCGCACGGTGATCCAGACCATCGCGCCCCACGACAGCATCGAGCGCTACACGGCACTTGGCGTTGAGGTGCTGAAAGGTCACGCCACACTGGTGGACCCGTGGACGGTGGAAGTGCTGGCGGACAGCGGGGAGCGGCAGCGGCTCACTGCGCGCAGTATTGTGATTGCTGCCGGCGCGCGGCCCTTTGTGCCGCCGTTGCCGGGGCTGGAGCAGGCCGGCTATGTCACCAGCGATACGCTCTGGGACGCGTTTGCCGAGCTGGACCAGCCGCCGGCCAGGCTGGTGGTGCTGGGTGGCGGGCCGATCGGCTGCGAGCTGGCGCAGAGCTTTGCGCGCCTTGGCTCATCCGTCACTCAGGTAGAGATGCTGCCGCGCCTGCTGAGCCGGGAGGATCCGGAGGTCGCGGCGCTGGTAGCGGAGACTCTGACCCGGGAAGGCGTGGCGATACTGACCGGCCACAAGGCGCTGCGCGCCGAGCAGGAGGGCGCGCGCAAGTACCTGGTGGTGGCCCGCGACGGCGCCGAGCGGCGCGTCGAGTTCGACGCCCTGATCTGCGCGGTGGGGCGGGTTGCGCGGCTGGACGGCTATGGACTGGAGGCGCTGGGTATAGAGACGCGGCGCACCGTGGTCACCAACGACTATCTGGAAACCCTGTACCCCAATATCTATGCGGCAGGCGATGTGGCGGGCCCCTACCAGTTCACCCATACCGCCGCCCACCAGGCCTGGTACGCCGCGGTGAATGCCCTGTTCGGGCAGTTCTGGCGCTTCAAGGTGGATTACCGGGTGATCCCGCGGGTCACCTTTACCGACCCCGAGGTGGCGCGGGTCGGCATCAATGAACAGGAGGCCGCCGAACAGGGCATCGCGGTGGACGTGACCCGCTACGCACTGGCGGGGCTGGATCGCGCCATTACCGACGGCACTACCGAGGGCTTTGTGAAGGTGCTGACCGCGCCGGGCCGCGACCGGATTCTGGGGGTGACCCTGGTGGGCGAGCACGCCGGCGAGCTGCTGGCGGAGTTTGTGCTGGCCATGAAGCACGGCATCGGTCTCAACAAATTGCTGGGCATCATTCACAGCTATCCGACCCTGGCCGAAGCCAACAAATATGTTGCCGGGGAGTGGAAGCGGGCCCATGCCCCCGAGCGCCTGCTGGCCTGGGTCGCGCGCTATCACCGCTGGCGCAGGGGTTGAGCCCGCTGATCGCGCTGCCCGGCGGCGGATGAAGCTGCGGCACGGTTGGCGTACCATGGGGCATCCACAGTCAAGGAGGCCGCCAGCATGAACAACAGTTTTGATGCCCGTTCAAGCCTGAAGATCGGTACAGAGACTTACCGCTACTACGACCTCCAGGCGCTGGCCAAAGACTATTCCCTGACACGCCTGCCCTACGCCATGAAAATCCTGCTGGAGAACCTGCTGCGCAAGGAGGACGGCAAGGCGGTTACCGCCGGTGATATTCGTGCCCTGTGCGAGTGGGACGCCAGGGCCGAGCCCAGTCACCAGATCAACTTCACCCCGGCGCGTGTGGTGTTGCAGGATTTCACCGGGGTGCCGGCGGTCGTGGACCTCGCCGCCATGCGAGCGGCCAAGAGCGCGCTGGGCGGCGACCCCAGCAAGATCAACCCCCTGGGCCCGGTGGACCTGGTGATCGACCACTCGGTGATGGTGGATTATTTCGGCACCCCCGACGCGCTCAAACGCAATACCGACCGCGAATTCGAGCGCAACAACGAGCGCTACCAGTTTCTGCGCTGGGGCCAGCAGGCCTTTGCCAATTTCCGCGTGGTGCCCCCCGGCACCGGCATCGTCCACCAGGTCAACCTCGAGTACCTGGCCCAGGTGGTCATGCACGTGGAGGAAGACGGCCAGCCGACCCTGGTGCCGGACACCCTGGTGGGCACCGACTCCCACACCACCATGATCAACGGCCTGGGGGTGCTGGGCTGGGGCGTGGGTGGCATCGAAGCGGAGGCGGCCATGCTGGGCCAGCCCATCACCATGCTGATGCCGCAGGTCGTGGGCGTGCGCCTCAGCGGCAAGCTGCGCGAGGGCGCCACCGCCACCGATCTGGTGCTGACGGTCACCCAGCTGCTGCGCAAGAAGGGCGTGGTCGGCAAGTTCGTCGAGTTCTTCGGCGATGGCCTGGACCACCTGCCGCTGGCGGATCGCGCCACCATCGCCAATATGTCCCCCGAGTACGGCGCGACCTGCGGCATTTTCCCCATCGACACCGAGACCCTGCGCTACCTTCAGTTGTCGGGGCGCAGCGCGCAGCAGATCGCGGTGGTGGAGGCCTACGCCAAAGCCCAGGGCCTGTGGCGCGAGAGCGGCGCCCCGGCGGCAGATTACAGCGACATCCTGGAGCTCGACCTGGGCAGCGTCGAGCCCTCCCTGGCCGGTCCCAAGCGGCCCCAGGACCGGGTGCCCCTGACCCGGGCGGCGCAGGCGTTTGCCGACCATCTGGCGGAAGAGCAGAACACGCCCACGACCATTGCCACCGATGCGCAGACCAGCAAGTTTGTCAGCGAGGGCGGCCATGTCGGGCCCCGCGATATCGGCGCCGTGGCCTTTGAACTGGATGGCGTCCAGCACGAGCTGCGCCACGGCGCGGTGGTGATCGCGGCAATCACCAGCTGCACCAATACCTCCAACCCCCAGGTGCTGGTGGCCGCCGGCCTGGTGGCCAAAAAAGCAGTGGAAAAAGGCCTCAGCGTCAAACCCTGGGTCAAGACTTCGCTGGCCCCCGGCTCCCAGGTGGTGCCGGCCTATCTGCAGAAGGCCGGCCTGCTGGAGCCGCTGGCGCAACTGGGCTTTGATATCGTCGGTTTCGGCTGCACCACCTGTATCGGCAATTCGGGGCCCCTGCCCGAGCCGATCCGCGAGGCCATCTATGCCGGCGATCTGCTGGTGACTTCGGTGCTGTCGGGCAACCGCAACTTCGAGGGCCGCATCCACCAGGACGTGCGCGCCAACTACCTGGCCTCGCCGCCCCTGGTGGTGGCCTATGCACTGGCGGGCAATATGCTGGTCGACGTCGTCAATGAACCGCTGGGCGAGGACCGCGACGGCAAGCCGGTGTACCTCAAGGACCTGTGGCCCAGCCAGAAGGAGGTTGCCGACCTGGTGGCCGGCAGCGTCAGCGACAGCATGTTCCGCGACAAGTACGCGGACGTGTTCGAAGGCACCGCGGCATGGAAGGCCCTGCCGGCGCCCAAGGACAAGATCTACTCCTGGCCCGAGTCCACCTATGTGCGCAAGCCACCTTATTTCGACGGCATGACCATGGCGCTGACACCCCTCGTGCCGGTGCAGAGCGCGCGCTGCCTGGCCCTGCTGGGGGACTCCATTACCACCGACCATATCTCGCCGGCCGGCGCCATCACTCCTGACAGTCCCGCCGGCCGCTACCTGCAGGCCCAGGGGGTCAGCCCCGAGGACTTCAACAGCTATGGCTCGCGGCGCGGCAACCACGAGGTCATGGTGCGCGGTACTTTCGCCAACGTGCGCCTGCGCAACCAGCTGGCGCCGGGCACCGAGGGGGGCTGGACCACCCACTTCCCCAGCGGCGCCATCCTGCCCCTGTACGACGCCGCCGAGCGCTACCAGGAGGAGGGCGTCCAGCTGGTGATCCTGGCGGGCCGTGAATACGGCACCGGCTCATCCCGCGACTGGGCCGCCAAGGGGGTCAACCTGCTGGGCGTAAAAGCTGTTATTGCCCAGAGCTTCGAGCGCATCCACCGCTCCAACCTGGTGGGCTTCGGCGTACTGCCCCTGCAGTTCCAGGACGGCGACAGCGCGGAATCCCTGGGCCTCACGGGCGCCGAGTCCTTCTCCATCGAGGCGATCAGTGGCGAGCCCCAGACCCTGGGGGTGACCGCTCGCGCCGACGATGGCAAGGAGACGCGCTTCACGGTGGATGTGCGCATCGACACCGCCGTCGAGTGGGACTACTACCGCCACGGCGGGATTTTGCACTACGTGCTGCGCGAACTGGCGTAAGGCGCGGGGCGCCGGGCTGGCCGCCCGGCACTCGACCCCGGATCAGATCACCGCGTCGGCGCGCAGTGCCGCGCGGGCGCTGTCGTCCAGTCCCAGCAACTGGGCCAGCACGCTGTCGGTGTGCGCGCCCAGCGCCGGCCCCGTCCAGCGGGTGGCACCGGGGGTGGCCGAGAGTTTGGGCACCATGGCGGGGATGGTGAGCGTCAGTCCGTCGTCCACGGTGTGGCGCTCGAACATCTCACGGGCCTGGTACTGGGGGTCCTCCAGCATGTCGACGACGCTGTAGATCGGCCCCACCGGCACCCGTTCGGCCTCCAGAATAGCGATCACCTGCTCCAGGTTAAGCCCCGCACACCAGTGCGCCAGCGCGGCGTCGATTTCCGCCTCGTGGGCCACCCGGCCCGGATTGCTGGCGAGGCGCGGGTCGCTGGCCATGTCGCTGCGCCCGGCGGCCACCATCAGGCGCTTGAAGATCGAGTCGCCGTTGCCGCCGATAATCACATAGCGGCCGTCCCGGCAGCGGTAGGTGTTGGTGGGCACGATGCCAGTGACGGTGGTGCCCGAGGGTTCGCGCACCACGCCGGCGCCGGTGTACTCCGGCACCACAGCCTCCATCAGGTTGAACATGGATTCGTAGATGGCGACGTCCACGGTCTGGCCGCCGCTGGCGTTGTTCAGGCGCGCTACCAAAGCCATCGCGATTCCCAGCGCCGCGTGCAGGGCGGCGACGGTATCGCCGATGGACAGGTTGGGGCGCACCGGGGCTTCGCCGGGAAAGCCGTTGACATAGCGGAAGCCGGAAAACCCCTCGCAGACCGAGGCGTAGCCTGGCTTGCGGGCATTGGGGCCGGTCTGGCCGTAGCCGGAAATGCGGGTGTAGATCAGGTCCGGGTTGATCGCGGCCAGGTCGGCGGGTCCCAGCCCCCAGTCCTCCATCACGCCGGGGCGGAAGTTTTCCACCAGCACATCGCAGTGAGCCGCCAGCGACCGCACCAGCTCTCGGCCGCGGGCGGTTTTCAGGTCGATGGTCACGCTCTTTTTATTGCGCCCCACACTGTGCCACCACAGGGAGGTGTCGTTTCGCACCACACGCCAGTTGCGGATGGGGTCGCCGCTGCCCGGCGGCTCGATCTTGATGACCTCGGCGCCGAAATAACTCAGCAGCGAGCCGGTAAACGGCCCGGCAATCAACTGACCCAGTTCCAGCACCCGGAACCCCGCGAGGGGGCCGCTGCTGGGGGTGGCATGGGGCATGGTGTACCTCGACTGGTCGTGGACGCGTCTCGCGCCGCCGTCTGTGATGCGCGCCGCGGCCTGCGATGGTAGGAGTCCCGCGCGGACCTGACAAGGCGGGCCGGGCCCGGGATCAGGGTGCTGCGGAGGTTTCGGCGACGGGAGCTTCCTGCACGGTGTCGGCGAACAGCAGGTACACCGAGCCGACCGCAATCGCGGCCAGCACTATCAGCAGCAGGTATTCGAGGACGCTCTGGCCGCGGCTGTGACGCCTGGCGCGGCGGTGGGAATAGCGCATGGCTGGGGACCGGGCAAATGAACTACCGGAGTATAGTCCACGAAACCTGTATTCACGCGCTGGCGTTCGCTGCCGACCGGGGCGCGGTTCTGTTATAAAGTGGCGCCCGTTTTGTGGGTGATGAGGGCAGGGTGCAGAGCATGCGATGGTGGTTGCTTCCGGCAGGTTTGATATTGAGCGCCCAGGCCTGGTCCCAGGACGGTAGCGCGCCCCCGGTCGATGCGTTTTCCCAGTGCCTGCAGGAAGCGCTCGCTGCGGCGGGCGATGAGGTCACCGTGCGCGAGCTGCGGGCGCGCTGCGCGGGTCTGACGCAGAGTGTCGATGCGGATGCCGGTGCGCCGGACCGCGACGGCAGTACCCTGGAGCGGCGCCTGGCCATGGATCTGTTGGCGGGCAATAACCCCTTCGTGCTCAATGCCTACCGCGCCAACTATTTCCTTCCTTATGTCTACAACAGGCGGCCCAACGAGGCACCCTTCGAGGGCGTCAGTGACGACCTGAGTCAGCTCGATCACGTCGAGTTTGACTTCCAGCTCAGCGTCAAGGTGCTGCTGGCAAAGGGCGTGCTGCTGAACCGCGGCCACCTGTTTTTCGGCTACACCAATCGCTCTTTCTGGCAGGCCTACAACAAGGAGGCCTCGCGGGCCTTCCGCGAGACCAACCACGAGCCCGAGCTGTTTCTGACCTTTGAGAACGACTGGGAGGTCCTTGGTTTTCGCAACGTCGCCAACCAGGTGATTCTCAACCACCAGTCCAATGGCCGCGGCGGCGAGCTGTCGCGCAGCTGGAACCGGGTGATGGTGAACAGCCTGTGGGAAAAGGGCAACTTCGCCATGAGCTTCAAGCCCTGGCGCCGGGTGCGGGAGAGCGACAGCAGCGACGACAACCCGGATATCGAACACTATATGGGCCACTTCGAGTGGCAGGGC
>JAVEVZ010000203.1:0-5548 GCA_034004805.1 Spongiibacteraceae bacterium
GCAGAGGTCGAGGCCGCCGCGTTGTACGGCGCCGTTGTTATCCAGTAGCAGACTGCGGATCATGACGGTTTCCTGGTAAGCGCCGGGCAAGCATAGCGGATTTGCGCCGGTTGCCGCCTTGAATCGGCCGATTGTTTTGCGCCACGGGTTGTGGTGATCTGTGGGCGCCTGGAAAGGAAAACACCGTGCTGGAAATCACCGCCGAACTGAGCATCCCCGACGAGGAACTCGAGTGGACCGCAATCCGCGCGCAGGGCGCCGGTGGCCAGCATGTCAACAAAGCCTCGACGGCTATACATCTGCGCTTTGACAGCCAGGCGTCGTCGTTGCCCGATGCGGTCAAGCTGCGCCTGCTGGCGCTGCGCGATACCCGCATCGGGCGGGACGGCGTCGTGGTCATCAAGGCCCAGCGCTTTCGCAGCCAGGACCGCAATCGCGAGGACGCGCAGGCACGTCTCCGGGAGCTTATCTTGCAGGTGTTGAAGGTGCCCAAAGCGCGCCGCGCGACACGCCCCAGCCGCGCCGCAAAGCAGCGGCGCATGGACAGCAAGGGGCGCCGGGCGCAGATCAAGCAGCACCGCCGGCCACCACCGGACGATTGACCGCCGGCTGCTCCAGATCGCTTGTGAAGTCGCGGGCGCCGAGGAGGGTTTGCGCTGAAGCGCCGGCCTCGGTTGCCGGGGCCGGCGTAATGACGCGGTTCAGGCGGCCGCCTTGTCCTGCGGTTGCTCGGGCATATGCACATCGATTTGCGGGAAGGGGATGCCCACGCCCACTTCGTCGAAGCGGTTTTTGATGCTCTCGATCAAGGCAAAGCGCACGGCCCAGTAGTTCGCGGTGCTGGCCCAGGGGCGCACTACCAGGTTGACCGACGACTCTGCGAGCTCTGATACGGCGATGGTCGGCGCCGGGTCTTTCAAAATGCGCTCGTCGGCGTCGATCAAGGCCTGGATGGTGTCTTTGGCGAGACGAATATCCGAGTCATAGCTGATGCCGATAACCAGGTCGATACGGCGGGTTGCCATGGCGCTGTAGTTGGTGATGGGGCCGCCCATAATGCCGCTGTTGGGCACGATGATCTGTTTGTTGTCCGGTGTCAGCATGGTAGTGGAGAACAGGCTGATGTCGCGCACCGTGCCCGAGACGCCGCCCGCATCGACATAGTCGCCCACACGGCAGGGCCGGAACAGCACCAGCAGTACGCCGGCGGCGAAATTGGACAGCGAGCCCTGCAGGGCCAGGCCCACGGCGAGGCCGGCCGCGCCCAGCGCGGCGACAAAAGAGGTGGTCTGCAACCCGATATGGCTCAGCGCTGCGACCACGGTAAAGATCAGAATGCCGACGTAGACTAGCTTGGCCACAAAGCCGGATATCGTCGGGTCGATACCGCGCTTGTTGAGTCCGCGCTGTGACAGGTTGCCGGCCATCATGCCGACCCAGCGGCCGACCAGCAGGATGATCAGGCCGATCAATAATTTGGGGCCGTAGGTCATGATGGCGTCGCCGATCTGGTGCAGGATGGGATCAAGATCCATGTAGGTCTCCTTGGTTGTTGGCGGAAGGATCGTCGGTCATTGGCTGATTGGCAGTGGCGTTGTTGTGTACGGCTCTGCTGGATGTCGCCGGGCTGGTCCCGGCAGTAACGATGGCGGGCAGAACATCCGTATGCGCCGCGGTAGCCACCACCAGCGGGGTGCGCAGATCCAGCCCGAGTTGGTAGGCCGTGGTCAGCACCAGCGTATTGAGTGCCGCGTGAGTGCCCAGCACTGCGTCGCGTATACGGTGAGTGACGCGCGTCACCGGCAGCGGTTCGAGGTAGTAGTGAATGTCGTAATCCAGGGCGTGGTCACCGGTGTTGACCAGGCGGATCTCCAGCCCTTCCTTGATGGCCAGCTTGGCTTCGGTCGCCAGCGCCATGACTTGCTCGCGGAGCTTTTCCATGCGGTGCTGAAAATCCTGCATGGCCTTTTTGCGCTGCTCCTGGTCGCCTTCAAAGGGCGGGTAACTGACCTTGTAGTGCAGGGTCTGTCGCAGCCCTTCCAGGGATGCGCGCTTGGTCAGGTTGTCGATGCGCCGCTCCATAAAGCGGCTGTTGCGCACCAGACTGCGGTAATTGCCCTGCACGTTCAGCAGCAGCGTGTGCGTAAAAGTGACCTTGTGCAGCAGGTACAGATCGGTCTCGCCCTCAAAGCGCACGGTGTCGCCGCCTTCCAGCATATCGGTGTTGAGAATCACCAGGCCGTAATAGATATCGGGCGCCCATATCGCATTGGTCAGCGCCATAAATGCAAAGATGACGCCCAGCAGCCCGGTGGCCTCCAGCAGGCTGTCCAGATGCCAGATACGCACCAGGGTGTAGACCGTGATCAGAAACAGCACCACGGCGCTGACAATGGCGACCAGCCGGCTGTTGTAGTTGTCCAGATAGGCGGTTTCACCGTCCAGTTCGCGCTGCACGCCGAAGCGGCGCCGCGCCAGGTGGCCGGCCACGCTGAACGCAAACAGGCTGACCATGACCGTCATCAGCGAACTGCCTATGCGGGACAGCGTCGCCTGGTCGGCCGGAAAGAGCTGGCCCGCCAAAATATCGAGTATTTCGAGGCCGATATACAGCACCACCACCACGCGCAGCATGGTCACCTGGAAGTCCAGGGAGCGGCCGCGGTTGAAGGGGCTTATCAGGCGTCTGGCGAAGCCGAACAGAAGCGCGCCTACCACCAGTGGCCATGCTTGCAGCGCCCATGTCAGCGCGTCGTCGGGCATATTGGTTGTCCCCCGGGGCGTGGGCGAAAGCGAAGTGGCCGAAAAGATACGCGGAAACCGCCAGGCTGGCCAGCGCGGGGCCTGAGCCGACGAGCCGTCGGTGGTGGTGGCGCGCTTGTGACGGTGTCGCCCGGCTCGCTACACTGCGGGCTTCGACGGCGCTGAGGGCCGCGCCAGTTTCGCCTGCGATGCTGCGGTCAATAACAGTCGTTATTCAGCGCCTTGCGGGCACAGCGGATGAATCAAGACATGAGCAGCAACGCCGACAACGACACGGACTTCGCCAGCCATTCATTGGTGGGCAACAACTTCGGTTATCTGGGCCGGCCTCTGGCGCGTGACTTCAGCAACGCCGACCTGGTGGTGATGGGCATACCCTACGACATGGGCACCTCGGGTCGCGCCGGCGCCCGCCACGGACCCCAGGGGGTGCGCGCGGCGTCGGCCAATCTGCGCTGGGAGGACCGGCGCTGGCCCTGGCGCTTCAACGCACTTGAGCGTGTCAGGGTCGTCGACGCCGGCGACGTCGCCTTTACGCCCGGTGAAAGCCAGACCATGGTGGACGCGGTGACCGCCATGGCGGCGCGGGTATTCAGCGCCGGCAAAACCCTGCTCAGTTTTGGTGGCGACCACTTTGTAGCGCTGCCGCTGATCCGCGCCGCGGCGGCCAGTCATGGCCCCCTGGCGCTGATCCATTTCGACGCCCACACCGACACCGAGCCCACCACGCCCAGCCGCTACTATCACGGCTCCATGTTCCACCACGCCCCGCGGGAGGGCCTGGTGGAGCCCGCCAACTCGGTACAGATCGGCATACGCACCGCCTATGACTACGAAGATCATCCGTACCAGGTGCTGGATGCCGCGTGGGTCAACGACCACAGCGCGGAGGAGGTGGTCGCCGCCATACGCCAGCGCGTGGGGGATCGTCCCGCCTATATCAGCTTCGATATCGATTGCCTGGATCCTGCCTTTGCGCCGGGCACCGGCACCCCGGTCGCGGGAGGGCTGAGCAGCGACCGCGCCCTCAAGATCCTGCGTGGCCTGCAGGGGCTGACGCTGGTGGGCATGGACGTGGTTGAGGTGGCGCCGGCCTATGATCACGCCGAGCTGACTTCCCTGGCCGCCGCAACCCTGGGGCTGGAATTTATTTATCTCATTGCCAGTCAGTCCCCGGACAACGCGCAGTAGCCCCCCTCGACGCCTGATTTGTGCCCGGTCTGCGCGACGGGCTTTACCCTTCCGCGAAGATCAGATAGCATCCTACTCACCATTAGTCTGGGTCCGGTTCATGGTACGGGACAGCGTCGCCGCTACGCGACGCCTGACAGAGCCGGCGGGCTGAAAGCGAGGCTGATGGACGAGACAGACTTAGAAGAATAACGCCGTTGAAGGGCTTCGAATGGGCCTCAAAAGGGTCTCAAGCATTACAAGGGCTGCCCGCGCCCGAACGGCAATCAGCAGGCAATAATCAAGAACAATACGCAGTACCCAGGAAGCACGCTCAATACCAATAAATACCCGCATCGTCGGGCGTTAAACCAATAAGAAGCTGAACAAATCGAGGATATAAGCATGAGGCATATGCTCCCGTTCCGGATACCCACGGCTGCTCGCAGCTGGTTTGCCCATACGCCCCTGGCCCTGAGCCTGTGTGTGGTGGGTTTTGGCGTGGCACCTGCACCCGCGGAGGCCCAGGCGCGGGCGCTCGAAGAGGTTGTGGTCACCGCCCGTAAGCGCGAGGAAAGTCTGCAGGACACGCCTATCGCCATCACCGCCTTCAGTGGTGACCAGTTGCGCGAGGCGGGCATTTCCAACCTGGCCGACTTCAACAAGACCATTCCCAATATGGAAGTGCAGGCCGGCAACGGCAACGCCGGGGTGGCCAATATCTATATCCGTGGCGTCGGCCAGCGCAACACCGAGCCCAACCTGGATTCGGGTGTGGGTATCTATCTGGACGGCGTCTATATCAGCCGTGCCGACGGCGCGCTGCTGGACGTCAACGACCTGCAGAGCGTGCAGGTTTTGCGTGGCCCTCAGGGGACCCTGTTCGGCAAGAACACCACCGGCGGCGCGCTGGTGTTCACCACCAACCGGCCCGGCCCCGAGTTCGAGAGCTCGGTATTGGTGCGCGGCGGCAACTACAAGCGGCGCGACGCCGAGGCCATGATCAATATCCCGTTGATCGACGACACCCTCTATACCCGTCTGTCCATGGTGGCCAAGAAGCGCGACGGCTATGTCCACAACCTGTTCGACGGCCAGGACTACAACGACGAAGACCGCCTGTCGGCGGTGTGGCAGTTGCGCTGGTTGCCCCATGACGATGTGGTGGTCGATTTCAACACCAACTACGGCAAGACGGCCCAGCAGGCTCATCTGCAGAAATGTATCGAGGTGCCCGAGGCTGCAGCCACCGCGTGGCAGGATAGGACGACAAATGTATACGTGCGCCGCGCCAATAACAACAAGAGTATTATTGATTTCTGCCGTGAATCCCAGGCGCTGGATACCTACACCGTGGACAGTACCGGCGGCCAGTACAACGCGGAAAACCGCGGCTTCTCCACCACCATCGACTGGGCCTTTGCCGACAATATCAGTTTAAAGAGCGTCACCGGCTGGCGCGGCACCAGGGCCGGTCAGGACGACCCG
Source organism: Spongiibacteraceae bacterium (assembly GCA_034004805.1). Classification (GTDB taxonomy): domain Bacteria; phylum Pseudomonadota; class Gammaproteobacteria; order Pseudomonadales; family CAMLJR01; genus JAVEVZ01. The sequence goes on from JAVEVZ010000203.1 coordinate 5,422, forward strand.
CTGGATGCGATTTCCATTCCGCTGCTGACCCGCAGGAACTATGCGCACCCGTTTGCAGATGTGCGCGACACGGACCAGTACAGCCAGGAGTTCCAGTTGGTCGGAGATGCCGTCGAAATCCGCCTGC
>JAVEVZ010000204.1:0-5525 GCA_034004805.1 Spongiibacteraceae bacterium
TATCCAAATTCAGGTTAAAGACTTGAGGGGATTAAAGAATTGACCTGGAACAGGGTTGACGCGTGGCGTGTGGCCAAATCACACCGGTATTAATCCAGATCAATGTTATGTGCTGCACACCCGGTATGGAGGCGCCATAACGCCAGCGTGGATAACGATCTCGCTATGGGGCGCAGAAGGGGCACGGGCTTCGCCGAGCGGAACAGGCACGGAGCCAGAAAAGTATCATCGTGCGCAGGGCATAGACCCCCTGCACAGCGGAGTCGCAGGTCAGGCGTCCAGATCGGGAATCAGCCGGGACTTGACGCGCTCGATGGTTTCCTTGAGTTGCAGGCGCTGCTTTTTCAGGCGCTGCATGCGCAACTGGTCGATATAAGGAAAGCTGTGCAGGCGCTCAATCTCACTGTCGAGCGCCTGGTGACGCGTGATCAATTCACGGAGTTGGGCTTCGGCCGAGGGAATGTCCTGGCCGGGGTCTTCACCGTCACTCATTGTTCATTGCTCACTCTCTCCAGTTCGCCACGCGTTTCGTTTCAGCGCGCCCGCTAACCCTGATACATCAGGCTGTCCACAAAGCGCCGTATGGTTTGCTGCCCGGCCATATCCAGCGCGGTGAACTCCAGACTGCAACGATAACCGTGGGTATCGCGCTCGGCCTTGACCACGCGCGCGATCAGGTCCGTGGTCTGACCGCCCAGCATCTGCACCGCCAGCGCAATGCGCAGCTCATCGAAGGGCATCAGCGGCGTGGGACTGACCATCAACAAGCCGTGATAACCGATATCGATAACCTCGCCACAGACGACGTCGGGCGCCGCAGCTGCGTCAGACTCGTCATCGACACACTGAAAATAGCAGGGCATGCGCACGCGGATGCGCGGGCTTTTGCGCACCTCGCGCCGCGGCACTGTCATCGGCCGCGGCCGGGTTGTGCCCAGCAACTCGTAGAGCACCAGCGCACTTCCATCGCGCAGGGGCACCGAGGCGGGCTCGCCGGCGAGTATATAGTCCTTGGCCACCTGGTAGGTCGCCTCGCTGATCAGCACCTGACCGCGCAGGGCCTGGGCCTCGACCCGCGCCGCCAGCCGCGCGTGGTCGCCGAGCACGGTGCGCGCCTGCTGTCCGGCCGCCGCCAGGGTGCCGGCCAGCACTTCGGCGTGATGAATGCCGATACCGGTGTACAGCGCCGGCAGGCCCAGGCTCTCGTTCTGCTGGTTGAAACTGTTCATGGCCTGCTGGATCTCCACCGCACAGGCCAGGGCGCGGGCCACCTGGTCGGGTTGGTCCTGCTGCAGGCCGAACAGCACTTCAAAGGCGTCGCCCAGCAGTTTGTCGAGGCTGCCCTGATAGCGACTGACAACATCGCTCATCTGCGCAAGATAGCGATTCAGCAGTTCGAACATCGCGGCCGCGGAGTAGGTTTGTGCGATGCTGCCAAATCCCTGCAACTCCACCCGCAGCATGGTGACCGGTCGCCGCCCCGCCGGCGCTTCGGCGGGCAACTCCATGGCGAGCACATCCGCCAGGCGCCGGCGCAGTTTGTCGCGCACAACCACGCGCTCGGTGAGCGAGGGTATAAGGGGCTCTATTGCGCCGACTATCTTGTCCACCAGCGAGGTGGGATTGCGTTCCGTCATGATGTCCTGCCCTTGCTCCATCGCGGCCCCAACCGCCGCAACATAGTAGCGCCCGACCAATTCGAATGCCATCGCGCCCCTGTTGCCGCTGAGCGAATAAGCCAGTCGCCGCTGACCGCAGGGGTCATTGTGACAAGGCCGCGGGCTGACTATGCTCGGGACCGGTTTGGACCTACCAACTACTCTGCGGGAGACACCTCATGCGCACCGACCTCTGCAAACAACTGGGCATCGAATACCCCATTTTCGCCTTCACCCATTGCCGGGATGTGGTGGTGGCCGTCAGCAAGGCCGGCGGCATCGGCGTACTCGGTGCGGTGGGTTTTACACGCGAACAGCTCAAGGAGGAACTGGACTGGATCGACGCCCACATCGGCGACAAGCCCTACGGCGTGGATGTGGTTATCCCGCAGAAATACGAGGGCATGGGTGACCAGACCGCCGAAGAAATGGAAGCCGCGCTGTGGAAGCTGGTGCCCCAGGAGCACGTGGACTTCGCGCAGAAGCTGCTGGCGGACTACGGGGTGCCGGCGTGGCCCGACGGCACCAAGACCATGGGCCTGATGGGCTGGACCGACCAGACGGCAACGCCGTTGCTGGAGGAGGCCCTGACCCGTCCCAAATGCCGGCTGATCGCCAACGCCCTGGGCACACCGCCGGCCGACAAAATCAAGATGATCAAGGACAGCGGCCGGCTGGTGGGCGCGCTGTGCGGCAAGGTCAAACAGGCCGTCCAGCACAAGGAGGCGGGCCTCGACTTCATCATCGCCCAGGGCGGTGAGGGCGGCGGCCACACCGGCGACGTGGGCTCTATCGTGCTGTGGCCGCAGATTATCGACGCCGTGGCGCCAACACCGGTGCTGGCCGCGGGCGGGATCGGCAACGGCCGGCAGATGCTCGCCGCCATGGCCATGGGCGCCGCCGGGGTGTGGACCGGCTCCCTGTGGCTGACCGTGGAGGAGGCTCACGCCGAGCCGGCGCAAAAGGCGTCATTGCTCAAGGCCAGCAGCGAGGACACCGTGCGCTCGCGGTCGTGGACCGGCAAGTCCTGCCGCATGCTCAAGAGCGACTGGACCGAGGCTTGGGACAAACCCGAAAACCCCAAGCCCCTGGGCATGCCCCTGCAGGGCATGGTGACCTCGGACGGCATACGCCGCACCGCGCGCTACGCGGGTATCGGCGACACCCAGAAAGTGGCCTTCAACCCCTGCGGACAGGTGATAGGCCAGATCACGGAAATCGAATCCGTGCGCAGCGTGGTGTTCCGTCTGGTCAGCGAATACGTGGACGCGCTGGAGCGGGTCAACGCACTGATGCCGGAATAACCCCGGGCCGCCTGGTTCAGCGGTTCAGCAGCAAGCCCGGGTTGTCCCTCAGCACCCGCTCCACGGTGTCGACAATGGCCTGGGTCTGACGATCCACCTCAAGGTTGATCCGGTCGCCTACGCGCTTGGCTGCGAAGGTGGTGATACGCAGGGTCTCGGGTATCAGGTGCACCTCGAACCAACCCTGCTCCCTGTCCACCGCTGCCAGGGTCAGGCTGCAGCCATTGAGCCCCACGAAACCCTGGTTGAGGAGATACTTCATCAGTGCAGGTGGCGGCCGCAGTCGCAGTACCCGGTTATTGGCCGGGGTGTGAATGGCAATGATTTCCGCACAGCCATCGATATGTCCCGAGATGAGATGACCGCCGATCTCCGCGCCCTGGCTGGCGGAGCGCTCGACATTGACCGCGTCACCCGCTGCCAGCTCGCCCAGGGTGGTCAGCGACAGGGTCTGGGCCATCACGTCGAAGCTCACCTGCCGGGCCTGCAACCCGGTCACCGTCAGGCATACCCCGTCCACCCCCACACTGGCGCCCACGACCAGCCCCTCGGCCAGCGGCGCCGGCAATGCGATAACCAGCTGCTGCAAACCGGTGCTGCGCTGCACTGACAGCACGGTGCACGCGGCCTGGACTATGCCTGTATACACACACTCTTCCTTTAAGACTGAAGGCGGCCTGTGGTAAAACAGCCGCCGTTATCAATACACAGTAGAGCTGCGCATGGATCTGGAACTCGATCGCCTGACCACAATCTACGACCAGGTCGTCGCCTTTCTGGTGGCCTACAGCTTCCAGCTCGCCGGCGCGCTGATCATCATACTGCTGGGTCTCTGGCTGGGCGCGCGAACCGGTAAACTGCTGCTTCGCCTGTGCGAGCGCCACGGGCTGGATATCACCCTGAGCCGCTTCCTCGCCAATATCGGCCGCCTGCTGGTGATCGCGATCATGGTGATCATCGCGCTGGGCAAGATCGGTATCAGCATCGCGCCCTTTGTGGCCGCGCTGGGTGCCATCGGCCTGGGCGCAGGGCTCGCCTTTCAAGGCCTGCTGTCCAACTACGTGGCCGGTCTCAACCTGATCATCACCCGGCCCTTTGTCGTGGGCGACACCATTACCGTGCAGGGCGTCACGGGCCAGGTCCAGGAAGTGAAGCTCGCCGCGACCCTGCTCTGCGACGAGGACGATGTGCTGATTACCATCCCCAACAAGCACATCATCGGCGAGATACTGTGCAACTCCGGTCCCCACAAGATCGTCGAGCGCAGTGTCGGCATCAGCTACGGCAGCGATCCGCAGCAGGCAGTGCAGGCAATCCGCGAGGCGCTCGCCAATCTGCCACACATCAACACCGAGCGCGAAGCCCAGGTCGGCATCGCCGGCTTTGGCGACAGCAGCGTGGATATTGCCCTGCGCTGCTGGGTGGAGACCGGGCACTATTTCACCACGGTCTACGCTATCAATCAGGCGGTGTTCCAGGCGCTGGACCAGGCCGGTATCGAGATCCCCTTCCCGCAGCGGGAAGTACGCCTGCTCGGCAACACCACCGGCAACGCGTAGCTATCGTCCGTCGTCACAAGCCCGGCAGACCCCGCCGCTCATGGATCGCGGAGGCACGGGCAGCGCGGTCTATACTGATGCGGTGGGAACTGACCGCGCGGGGACCGCCCGACAGCATGCCCCTGATGCGCGTCATGTGAGGACTTCACAACAGGACTCGGAGCGCCCGCGGATGACGACAAAGCGCCCGGTATCGGCAGGCAGGGACAACGACCCCTGTGTGCGCAACTGCTGCCTGGACCAGGCAGAGGTGTGCCTGGGCTGCGGGCGTAAACTCGCGGAAATCATCGAATGGCACGGCGCTGATGCCGCGCGGCGCGCAGCGATATGGAGCGCCGCCAGCAAGCGGCTGAACGCCAGGCGCCGGGTGCGCAGCGACGGCATCACCCGGCACGAACAACTCTGACAACGGTTCCGGTCGCCCGGCTACTGCCTGCCTACGGCGCTGATCGCAAACTCACTGCCAACGACTCTGCTGCCAGCGACAGCTCAGCAGCTGGCGCGCAGGCGGTGAGAACTGGCCCACCGGAATCTTGAAGCAGCGCCCGTCCATCAGCTCGAAGCGGAAGCTGTCTGCCGCCCTTACCACGCGCCGCACATCGTCCCAGCGCGCCTGAAGCCGCCGGCGTCCACAGCGATAGGCAATACCGTCGTCGCCGACATAGACCCGGCTGGAGCCCTGCCACAGCCACAACGCGCCGCACAAACAGATCCAGCTCAATGCCGTCAGTTGCAGCAACAGTTGCCAGCTCCCCGGCCAGCGCACCTGCTGGAGACTTACCGCCAGTATCGGCAACAACAGCGCGCACAACAGCGTGGCAACCAGCGCCGGATGGCGCCAACCCAGTCCTCTGCTGACCATACGTCCTCCCCCGAGGTCGTTTTTTATCCAGCGCAGACTACCGCAAGTTCGCACCTGCGATGGGCGCCGCGTCACCATCCAGCGGGGAACCATGCGGCGCTTGCGGCGTGGTTGTCGCCGCGTTACCAGGCGGTCAGAGGAC